>JAICEV010000422.1 GCA_025923975.1 Propionibacteriaceae bacterium | reverse complement strand
GGCTCTCGCGGTTGCGTTGTCAGAAGACGGGTATGTGGCGTCCACCCTGCCATCTGCGATCGGTGAACAGCTTTGCCAGCATCACTGCCCGGTAGCGCATGTAGCCGAGCGCTTTCCCAAGATCTGTGAGGTGGAGACTGCAGCTTTCTCCCGTCTCCTTGGTGTTCATGTGCAGCGCCTCGCCACCATTGCGCACGGCGATGGTGTCTGCACGACTCATGTTCCGCACGTCCGCAGGACGACGACCGATATGACCACATCTGAAAGGCCATGATCATGACCCAAACTCAGGATCCCACTGTTACCCGACCGGTTGGCACCGGCCAGACCCAAGATCAACATCTGGCTGCCCTCGGTCACTATGAGTGGGGCTGGGCGGATAGTGATGTTGCCGGAGCCTCGGCACAGCGTGGCCTGACCCCTGAGGTGGTCGCCAATATCTCCCGGCTCAAGAACGAGCCGCAATGGATGCTTGATCTGCGGCTCAAGGGCCACCGGCTTTTTGGCCGCAAGCCGTTGCCCACCTGGGGGGCGGAGCTCGGCGACATCGACTTCGACAACATCAAGTACTTCGTGCGCTCCACTGAGAAGCAGGCGACGTCCTGGGATGATCTGCCGGCCGACATCAAGAACACCTACGACAGGCTGGGTATCCCCGAGGCGGAGAAGGCGCGGCTGGTGGCCGGCGTGGCGGCTCAGTATGAGAGCGAAGTGGTCTACCACAAGATCAACGAAGAGCTCGAGCGCCAGGGTGTGATCTTCCTTGACACCGACACCGGGCTCAAGGAGCACGAGGACCTCTTCAAGGAGTACTTCGGCACTGTCATCCCGGTCGGGGACAACAAGTTCGCGTCCCTGAACACCGCGGTCTGGTCCGGTGGATCCTTCATCTACGTGCCGAAGGGCGTCCACGTGGAGATCCCGCTACAGGCCTACTTCCGGATCAACACCGAGAACATGGGCCAGTTCGAGCGGACCTTGATCATCGTCGACGAGGGCGCATACGTGCACTACGTCGAGGGCTGCACGGCGCCGATCTACTCCTCAGACTCCTTGCACTCGGCCGTGGTGGAGATCATCGTCAAGAAGAATGCGCGCTGTCGCTACACCACGATCCAGAACTGGTCGAACAACGTCTACAACCTGGTGACTAAGCGAGCCACCTGTGAAGAGGGCGCGACAATGGAATGGATCGACGGCAACATCGGATCCAAGGTCACCATGAAGTACCCCGCGGTGTACCTGATGGGAGAGCACTCTCGCGGCGAGACTTTATCGGTCGCCTTCGCCGGTGAGGGCCAGCACCAAGACGCCGGGTCCAAGATGGTGCACTGCGCGCCGCACACCTCGAGTTCGATCATCTCCAAGTCGGTTGCTCGGGGTGGGGGGCGTACGTCCTACCGTGGTCTGGTCCAGGTGCAAGAAGGTGCTCATCACTCAGCCAGCACTGTGAAATGTGACGCACTGCTGGTCGACACGATCAGCCGCTCCGACACCTACCCCTACGTCGACGTTCGCGAGGACGACGTGTCGATGGGCCACGAGGCGACTGTGTCGAAGGTCAGTGAAGATCAACTGTTTTATCTGCGCAGCCGAGGACTCGGCGAGGACGAGGCGATGGCAATGATCGTCCGCGGATTCGTGGAGCCGATTGCGCGTGAGCTTCCGATGGAATACGCGCTGGAGCTCAACCGGTTGATCGAGCTCCAGATGGAGGGTGCGGTCGGCTGAGCATCCAACGCCTGAACCTCACCCAACCGAACCAGAAAGAGATCTGTCGACGTGACCTTGCTTGATCAGCCTGCCGCCCGCGTGGCCGAAGCGGCGGAGAGCTCCCGCAAGGTAGCCAGCCGCCTGCATCCGCCGGGCTCGTTCGAGCTTGCCGACCACCCAGTGCCGACCGGCCGGGAGGAAGCGTGGCGGTTCACGCCGCTCAAGCGCCTCAAGGGTTTGCACGACGGTACATTCACGCCGGGCGGTCGCGAGCGGGTGGAGCTGGAGGCTCCGCCAACTGTGACCTTGGAGCTAGTTGGCCGCGACGATCCGCGATTGGGCCGGGTCGATGTGCCCAACGACCGGGTTGCCGCCCAGGCCTGGACCTCTTTCGAGCAGGCCCGCATCCTGTCAGTGCCGGCTAGCGTCGAGCTGGAAGAGCCCGTGCTGCTGAACGTCTTCGGCACCGGCAGCGAGGGCGCGGTTTTCAGCCACCTGGTCATCGATATCGGCGCCAATGCCAAAGCGACCATCGTGCTGCAGCATCAGGGCTCAACGGTCCGCGCCGGCAATGCCGAGATCGTGATCGGCGATGGCGCTTCCCTGATGCTGGTTTCGGTTCAGGACTGGGACGACGATGCGGTCCATCTCGCGCATCTGCATGCCCGGGTGGGCCGCGATGCGAGTTACCGGCAGGCGCTGGTGAGCATCGGCGGGGACCTGGTACGGATCGCCTCCTCGGTCGACTTTGCAGCTCCAGGAGGCGAGGCGGAGCTCCTCGGCCTGTACTTCGCCGACGCCGGCCAGCATCTCGAGCATCGGTTGTTTGTCGACCACAATGCGCCGCATACCCGTAGCAATGTCGACTACCGAGGCGCCTTGCAGGGCCAGGGAGCACACACCGTTTGGATCGGCGATGTCCTCATTCGGAAGGTCGCCGAGGGCATCAGCACCTATGAGTCCAACAAGAACTTGGTGCTCACCGACGGCTGTCGCGCCGACTCAGTGCCGAATTTGGAGATCGAGACCGGCGAGATCGAGGGTGCCGGCCACGCGTCGACAACTGGCCGCTTTGACGATGAGCAGTTGTTCTACCTACGCAGCCGCGGCATCGATGAGGCGGAGGCCCGTCGCCTCGTTGTTCATGGGTTCTTCGCCGACATCATCCGGAAGGTCGGCGTACCTGAAATCGAGAAGCGGCTTCTTGAGGCGGTTGAGGCGGAACTGGCGATCAACATAGGACTGCCGTCATGAGCACGCTGGTACGCGTCTGCTCGGTCGATGACGTTCCGCCAGAGTCTGCTATCCCAGTCGAGGTGCCGAGGAACGGCAGCCGCCTGGAGCTCGCCATCGTACACAGCAACGGTGTTTTTTACGCCATCTACGACGAGTGCTCGCACGCCCAGATCCCGCTCTCTGAGGGAGACGTTGGCGAGGGCGAGATCGAGTGCTACCTTCATGGGTCGCGCTTCGATCTGCGCACTGGAGAGCCGATCGGCCTGCCGGCGACGGAGCCAGTCCCGATCTACCGCTGCCTCGTCGAGGGCAACGATGTCTTGGTCGATGTCTCGGCGCCGCTGGATCCCACCGCCGCACCTACCTATGCACAGGAGTTCTGATTCGTCATGTCCACTCTGGCAATTCGTGATCTTCACGTTTCGGTCGAGACCG
>JAICEV010000421.1 GCA_025923975.1 Propionibacteriaceae bacterium | reverse complement strand
GACGCTGTCGAGATCCGCTGCCCAGCCTGCGGAACGGAGGGCGTCCAGCGGATACCCGAGATCGGCGACGTCTGGCTCGACGCCGGGATCGTGCCGTTCTCCACACTCGGCTGGCAGAACCCGGAGTGGATCGAGCGCGGCTACGGAACCGGGGCTGCCGAGGGGCTCACCGGTGCCGATCTCCCCGATCACAGCTATTGGGAGACCTGGTTTCCAGCTCACTGGGTCTCCGAAATGCGCGAGCAGATCCGCCTCTGGTTCTATTCGCAGCTGTTCATGTCGGTCTGTTTGGTGGGCAAGGCACCGTTCCGGTCAGTCCTCGGCTACGAGAAGATGCTCGACGAGCACGGGCGCCAGATGCACGGCTCCTGGGGCAACCTCATCCCGGCTGAGGAGGCGTTCGCGCGCATGGGCGCCGACGTCATGCGTTGGCAGTACTGCGACCAGCCACCCGACCGCGATCTGCTCTTCGGCTATGGGCCGGCGCACGAGATCAAGCGCAAGCTTCTGACGTTCTGGAACTCGGTCGGTTTCCTCGTGAGGTACGGGAACATCGAAGGCTTCCGACCAACACTCTCCGATCTAGCCGCGGGGCCGGCCGGAGCCGAGCTGCGCCCACTTGACCGCTGGCTCATAGCGCGCACCGAGAAGCTCGTCGCCGACGTGACCGCCGCACTCGAGGTGCAGCTCACGAACCGGGTGATTGCCGCCTTCGAGGCCTTCATCGACGACCTCTCGAACTGGTACATCCGTCGTTCCCGACGGCGCTTCTACGACTACGATGACGCAGCGTTCCGGACGCTCTGGTACGCGCTCGTCACGGCCTTACGCGTGATTTCACCCGTCATGCCATTCCTTTCTGATCATCTGTGGCGGAACCTCGTCGCCGAGGCCTGCGACGGCGCCCCGGAGAGTATCTTCCTCGCGGGCTGGCCGGAAGTCCGTACGCCGGACGAGCGCCTGCTCGCCGAGATCGCGGAGGTGCGCCGGATCGTAGAGCTGGGTCGCGAAGCCCGCGGCACTGCCGGCGTAAAACTGCGCCAGCCGCTGCGGCGCGTGTACGTACGCGGCGCACGGCTCGCTGGCGAGCATGCGCGGGAGATCGCCGAGGAGTTGCGGGTCGATGAGGTCGGGTTCGACCAGGGTCCCGTGGCCCGGGTCCGGCTGCTGCCCAACCTCCGGGTGCTCGGCCCCCGGCTGGGACCGAAGGTGCGCGAGGTCAAGTCCGCACTGGAACGCGGCGAGGCGGAGGAGCTTGGCGACGGGCGCGTGCGTGTCGCGGGTGAGGAGCTTGAGGCCGACGACGTAATCCGCGGGGAACGGGTTGACATCCCCGGCTGGGCGATCGCGGACGACGTAACGCTGTCGGTCGCTGTCGATACCGAGATCAATCCGGAGCTCGAGCTCAGAGGACGGGTCTATGAGCTGATCCACACGGTCAACACGATGCGGAAGGACGCCGGGCTCGAACTGACCGACCGGATCGTGCTCACGCTGCCCGACGGCGACGTACTGCGCCACGAGGACTGGATCAAGGCGGAGACGTTGGCGACCCGTATCGAGCGAGGCGAGGCGCTGGCGATCGCCAAGGCGTAGCAGCCGTCTCAAGATCATCGTAAGGCGCGTGCGTCGTCGAGGTTGCCGCTAAGGTGGCTGGCGTTCGGGGGTTGATTGGCTATGACGAGCGATGCGGTGCTGCGCTGGATGCGCGCGCTGACGCTTCCCTCGGTGCTGTTCTTCAGTGCGCTTGCCGGCCACGCGGCTGGCGGTGGCGCGGCCCCGTCCGGCTCGGTACTTGTTCCGTTGTTCGTGCTCACCGTGGCCGCGGTGGCCCCGTTCGCAAGGTCCCCAATCAGACCAGCCGCGGTCGTCGCGCTGATCATCGGCGGACAGGGAGTGTTGCATGCGGCGTTTCAGCTGCTGAGCGGGACTGCTGGCACAGCAACGACTGTGATGTGCGGCGCGGATCTGGGTGGGGCAGCTGTGTCATCGCCGAGCGGTTGCCACGTCATGACGCACCCGAGCGCCGCCTCGCACGGTTTGGCAACGCCGCTGATCAATGGCGGCCACATTGCCATGTTGCTCGGGCACTTGGCCGCCGCGGTCGTCCTTGGGGTTTGGCTGGCGGCTGGCGAGCGGGCTCTCTTGATGGTCTTGGTGCTCGCTGCCCGACCGGTTGTCGCCGCATGGCGGACAGTTACGGCCCTGGTCCGCGACGGCGCCGGCTCCATGATCGGCAGCTACCTGCGGCTTCAGCTCGGCTGGGATCTGCCGTGCGCGGTCCGTCGCTTGGTGTGGGCTGCGGGCGCCGTCTCGCGGCGCGGCCCGCCTGGTGCTTGCGCCGCCTGAACCTTACGTCTGAGCCGCCGTCCTGACGGTCGTACGGCGGATTGTGGTTCTTGCGGGCAAGCCATCTGCGGACCGTCGCCGAATCACCACCAAACTTGTCGGCAGCACGTGTGCGGCTGGTTGGTTGCTGCTGCTGTTGCCTCTTCGAGAATCGAGACATCATCGGTGTTTAATAACAGCTCTTTACGGCGCCGCACCCTCGCTCGTGTCGGGATCGGCATCGGCGCTGCCGTCGCAGCAATGCTGGCCCTGCCGGCTGTGGCCTCGGCACACGTAACCGTCCAGCCGGGCGCGGTCGAAGGCGGCGGCTTCTCGGTCGTTTCGTTTCGAGTCCCAAACGAGCGCGGCGACGCCAATACCATGCAGCTCCGGGTCAGCCTCCCGGAGGATCAGCCGATCGGATCGGTCCAGACGACACCGGTGCCGGGCTGGAAGATCACCACCGCAACCCGTCAGCTCGACAAGCCCATCGAGATGTTCGGCGAGCAGCTGGACACTGTGGTCTCCGAGGTGACCTGGACCGCCACTGACGGCGGCATCCGTTCTGGCCAGTTCCAAGATTTCAACCTCAGCCTCGGCCAGCTGCCAGAGTCCGGAGAGTTGGTGTTCAACGCCCTCCAGACCTACTCCAACGGCGAGAAAGTGAACTGGAACCAGGTCTCGGCTGACCCCGCTGTCGAGCCGGAGCGCCCAGCACCGATCCTCACCATTACGCCGGCCGCGGCAGACCGCGGCTCAGGGGCGACTGACGACGGCAGTCAGGCGGGCCAGGACGAGCAGATCGGCACCGCCGCTGAGAGTGACAACGGGTCCTTGGTGACCCTGGCGCTCATGTTCTCAGGTGCCGCACTGGCGCTTTCCCTGGTCGCCGCCCTGTTTGCCTGGCGCCGGGACCGACGACCCGCCTCGGTAGTGGAGGCGGCGTCCGAGCCCGCCCGCGAGGATGTCAACGTCTGAGCACTTCTGGGTGCCGGGAACGAAGCCCGACCGTTCCCGGCATCCCTGCCTGAGCCCAGGAGCAGGCTGATGGCATCGGTGAG
>JAICEV010000420.1 GCA_025923975.1 Propionibacteriaceae bacterium | reverse complement strand
CCCCCGGTCGGAGCCTGGGGAGTCGAAATACACCTTGTAGATATAGACGGTGGCAGGGGCTGCTTGAGCAGCAGTTCCCAAATAGAGCAGCCGAAGATAACGATTAGATCGTCACGACCCTGAGAAGCCCGCTGGCCACCGTGCGGGAGTCAAGAGGATCCCTGTACGGATCAGAGGAGTCACGTAGTATCGCACCGCGTGGAGCGCTTCGCCCTCTGTCTGCCCGCGGTACTGATTGCTTCGGTGTGTTCCGCTTGCGCGCCTCCCAACGACGGCAACCCCTTCGGCACACCTCCAACCGTCGCCAACCCCCCGTCGTCAAGCGTCCTGGGTGACAGCGTTCCGCCCGATGCCACCCCGACTGGCAGCGTTCCGACCCCCAGCATGACGCCCGAGCAAGAGACGCTGGCATTCGGCAAGTCCTATAGATGGGACGACGGCGTAACTCTGAATGTCGGAAAGCCCACGAAATTCCAGCCAAGCGCGTATACAACGCTCGACAGGACAAAGCGCTATGTCAGGTTCACCGTAACCGTTGTCAATAACTCAGATAAATCGCTCGACCTGGGGCTGACCTATATCAGCGCCAAATCCGATAACGAAGAGGCACAGCACGTCTTCGACTCGGTGACCGGGCTCAAAGGACCTCCCGATTCGAAGCTGTCGAAGGGGCGGCGGTCGAAGTTTGATGTGGGATTTGGTGTCGCTGATACGAAGGATGTCGTCATGGAAATCGCGCTCCATGACGACGCCGGGCGGCCAAGTGTCCTGTACTCGACTTAGCATCCTGACACGGCTCACCTCGCCCGCAATGGCGCTTCAGGCCCGGCATGTTGACGCCTCGCCCGACCGACCTGAAGACTGCACCTGATGGCTGGCTCAAACAGACCCCGGAGTGGCCCAGGCCCCCAAGCGAGCCAGCATGCCGCCGCGGCTCCTGGTGGCGGACCTGCCGCGATGGACCCGGTCGCAGTGATCCGTTCCAAGCCGTACATCACAGCGCTGGTACTCGCCGCCATTGTCGGCATCCCGATCTCCGCCATCGCCTACGGCTTCCTCGCTCTGGTCGCTGTGATTCAGCGATTGCTGTTCTTCGAATTGCCGAGTCAGGTCTTCGGGGGCACCGCGCCAGCGTGGTGGCCAGTGCCCTGGTTGGTGCTGAGCGGACTGTTGACCGCACTGACCATCCGCTACCTTCCTGGCAATGGAGGCCACTCCCCTGCATTTGGCTTCAGCACAGGCGGAGGTCCGGTCACCGGACGTGAACTTCCGGGTGTCGCCCTTGCCGCGCTGACCACACTCAGTCTTGGTGCGGTGCTCGGACCCGAAGCACCTCTGATTGCGATCGGTGGGGGACTTGGCGCGCTGACCGTACGCCTTGCAAAGAAGGATGCACCGCCAACAGCCCTGATGATCATGGCTTCGGCCGGCAGCTTTGCGGCGATCAGCACCCTGCTCGGCTCGCCCGTACTGGGCGCATTCCTGATCATGGAGATCGCGGGAATCGGGGGAATGAGACTGAGCCTGGTGATGCTGCCGGGATTGCTCGCGTCAGGCATCGGCGCATTGGTCTTCGTGGGCCTGGGCAACTGGACAGGACTCGGCAGCTTCTCGCTTGCCTTGACCTCCGTACCGCCAGCAGCGCCGCCGACCCTGGCCAGCTTGGCGTGGGCATTGGTCATCGGAGCGGCGGGCGCCCTTCTAGGGTGGTTGATTCGCTCGCTCGCATTGTGGCTTCGTCTGATCGTGCATGTGAACCGGGTGTTGGTCACCGCCGCGTTCGGTCTGCTCATCGGACTCATCGCCATGGCATACCAGCTGGGCACCGGACGGAGTTTCACTCAAGTCCTATTCTCTGGGCAGGACGCACTGCCGGAGCTGGTCGAGCAGGCAGCAGACTATTCGCTCGGCGTGTTGATCTTGCTCATCCTGTGCAAGGCTTTGGCCTACGGGCTCTCGTTGAGCGCGTTCCGGGGAGGCCCAGTCTTCCCATCCATGTTCATCGGCGCAGCGGTCGGTGTCGCTGCGAGTGGGTTGCCCGGCATGGATCTGGCCGCGGGGATCGCCACTGGCATCGGAGCAATGTCGGCAGCCATGCTGCGACTACCACTCACCTCGACGCTGCTCGCCGTCCTCCTGATGGGCACCGACGGAGTGGCGGTCACACCGCAGGTGGTCGTCGCGGTGGCGGTTGCGTTTGTGGTTACCTATCTGCTCCCAGAACCCGGTCCAAAAACGCCAGAGGCACCGCAGCCGGAACCGAAGACCGCGCCGACAACCTAACCCATCTGCGATCACCCCTGAGTGGCTTCCCCGGGCCGTCTACTCCGAAGACGAAGAACCGTCACCCTTGGGCCTTGCGTCGCTGCCCTGCAATGGCTGCTGGTCCCGACCGTACTTGACCGCGTCGACGATGATCCTGGCTCCGATTCCGATGACCACGATGCCAGCCACCATCTGACCGGTCACCAGGGCACGAGCCGCCTCACTCGTGGCGACAATGTCACCGAATCCAACTGTTGCGAACACCGTGACTGTGAAGTACAGCGCATCGGTGCGCGACATCGGCTCACTAAAGTTCTCGCTACCCATGACGAAGTACGTGCCGGCGAACAGCAGCAGGAACAATGGAGCACTCGTCGCAAGGGCCTCGACCGCCCGCTGAGCCGGATACGTTGCCTTGATGACTGAGCGGACCTGAAGAACGATCAAGCCGATCAGCGCCAGAAGACCGGCACCAAGCATGGCGACGGCACCCCAGATCGAGGTGCGATCAAGCGGCAGCAGGTAGTAGATCCCAACCAGCGCGGTGGTGGATGCCAATGCCCGAAGCACAGTGAGCACCACCCTGCGGACCCATCTGGCCTGGCGCGCGGCGGCCGGCTCACGGCCCGCGCTATCAATCACGGGGTAAGGCTATCGGCGGTTCTGCACTACTACGGTGACCGTTGTGCGCTTTACTCAAGCCGAGTTGCAGTCGTTCCGGAATACGTCGGTTCCTGATCTGTTCGGCCCAGGACTGAAATTGCTCTTCGTCGGGATCAATCCTGGCTTGTGGACGGCGGCAACGCAGACGCACTTCGCACATCCCGGCAACCGCTTTTATCCAGCGCTGCGACTGGCCGGCATCATCGATCGTGATCTTGATCGGGGTGAGCCCATGACCGACCAGGACCGCGCCTACCTGGTGGCGCGGGGTATTGGGATCACCAATCTGGTGAATCGCGCGACCGCCCGAGCCGATGAGCTCTCCCCCGCCGAGCTGAGAGCGGGACGTACGCGGCTGGAGGCATTCGTTGCCCAGCATCAGCCCGTAGTCGTCGCCGTCGCTGGACTCACCGCATACCGCGCCGCCTTCGCCGACCAGAAGGCCCGTGGCGGCGAGCAGGCT
>JAICEV010000419.1 GCA_025923975.1 Propionibacteriaceae bacterium | reverse complement strand
CAAACGAAGTGAAAGTTATGGTGGAATAGACCGTGTTGACAGGCTGGCCCGCTTCCGGCCTGTTGTGACGCCGTAGTGGTGTTCAAGCTGCTACTCGCGGCACAGGGTGTGATTCACTGTCTGCCAGGACGGTGTTCAGCAATGGCGCTTTGCGTGCGAAAAGGTCCTTATGCCTAAGATTCCGCTCGTTTATCGCGTCGTAGAGCTCCCACCCGGACGCCGCGGCACACACAATAGCCTCGACGTGTATTGGTCGAGCCACAACATCTACGGGCTGCTGGACGTAGATGTGACCAATGTCCGGCGGTTCATCGACGAGCATGAAGCGCGCACCGGGGAGGCACTGTCATTTACCGGCTACCTGGCCTTTTGCCTCGGGCGTGCGGTGGATGAGGACAAGTCGGTGCAGGCATACCCGAAAGGCCGTAAGCGCCTGGTCATCTTCGACGATGTGGACATCTTTCTCCCAGTTGAGCGCGAGCTGGGCGGGACGCGCGCCGCGATCCCATATATTCTTCGCCGCGCCAACCACAAGTCCTATCTGGAAATTCATCGCGAGATCCGGGCGTTCCAGGCTCAGCCCGTCCCGCCTGGCACGGGGATCTTCGCTAACGTGCCACATCACGCGGCGTTCCAGTTCATGATGTCAGCGCCCTGGCCGCTGCCCCGGCTGTTCGTCCGACTCATTCGCGCCGTTAGCCGTCGTGATCCCGCCCGGTCCGTATGGGCGGGGGGCACGGTGGTGATAACAGCGCCGGGCATGGCGGGTCGCCGGGGTGGCTGGGGTTTGGCGCCGTCCGGGCGATCCCTCGCCTTGATCGTGGGTGGCATCGCTCGCAAACCGGCCGTCATCGAGGAGCGGGTCGAACCGCGCGACATCCTCGACCTAACGGTCGCCTTTGACCACGATGTCGTCGACGGTGCTCCGGCAGCGCGCTTTGTGAAACGACTCGTGGAGCTGATCGAGAACGGATACGGGCTGGAGGAAGCCCGGAAAGGTGTTCCTACCCAAGCGACCGACCCCGGATGACGGGCGCTGACCGCAGATTCGGCAAACTTCTGATCGATGTGCGCGAATGATGCTTCTTACACGATAATCGCCGGCTTCCTCGGCAAGTGAGGTCGGCTGGCACCGAATACGTTCCTGATCGGTCTGGTCTGGGCGGTGGCGCTGGCACCCCTCAACGGGTTCAGCCGCGGCCGCGGCGGTCGTGCCCGAGCGGGTGCCGGTCCGCATCCGGGCTCGGCTCACCACGGTCAACGGGATGGCTGCCCTGGTCGGCGTGGGTGTTGGAGCCGTGATCGGCAACCTGGTTCAGGTACTCACCGCGTACTCAAATCTTCGGCGTCCAGCTGATCGTCGTCCGCGTCATCTTCGCCTCCTTCACCCAGGACGTCACGCCCGCTGGACCGGCGCAGCGGGCGAAGGGGGAGGCGGGATGAGGCTGCCTGGCTACCCGCACCCCAACGCCTGCACGAACACCAGAGTCTTGGGGCAACGACATGCTCGCCTCGACGGCGGCCATCCGGGCCCGCAGGCTGTCGACGAGCGGGTATCGACGCCGGCCCGGCCCACATTCTGGATGTCGATCATCACCTCGTCCAGCGAGTGCGGATCGAGCGACACGACGGCAGCCCGACAGCCGAGCCGGCCGAGGGCCTCGTCCACATCGCCGGACGGCACGGCGCAGACCCGACACAGGTCCTGGGTCAGGATCAAGTCGGGCTGGAGGCGTCGCCCCGTCCACCGGATCGGTCGGCGATTCGCTCGACATCGCGGTGGCCGAATCATTCTTTGGCAGCCTAAACCGAGCTGATCTACCGGCACGCCTGGGCCAGCCGGCACGATGTCGAGCTGGCGATCTTCGCCTGGATCGAGGGCTGGTGCAACCCGGAGCGGATCATGGCCGGGCTGGCCATGCGCAGCCCCGACGAACACGAGCAGCGTTCTACGATGACACCGCGAACCCCAACCTCGACACAAGCCTCAAGGTTGGAAACCACTTATCGAGCCTCCAATAAGACCGGGGGACCTTCAGTCCGTTCTTTCGCGTCGATGGTCACGCTGATGATGCGCCACCACGAGGGGCCGAGCCTCAAGCAGTGCTGGACGAAGACTTGTTCGCATACTTACCAAGGCGGCTGGCCTACCAGGTTTTCTTACAGGGATCGTTGAAACCTTGACCAAGCGGGTTCGACCGGACGGCGGCTAGCCCTGTTCCGTTGTTCGTCCAAGAAAGATTGTGCGGCGTTGGGGCGTCTGACTCAGTCCTTTTGCAAGGGCGTTTGCCCTGATGTGCTTGAGTTGCTGGTTTGTGTTGTATTGCTCGACCTGCCCGCCCAATGTGAACATATCTGTCAGCGCTCCAAGGCCGCCGACACCAAATGTAAGTATCCAAATAATGCCGGTGCCCACCTTCCGAAGATAGAAGCGTTGGAAACCGAGCCAACCAAAGATGCTGACGAGCCACAGGACGTATGCGACTGACTTTGATTTCATGGTTGTAGCTCCCAGGTGCATCCCCGGCTGAACTTGACGAACTCCAGAGTATTGACTGCAACGTAAGCGGGTCCATCGAAAGAGTCGTTGGTGATGATGGAATCGAGAGCGGCTGCGGCCTTCGGTCCGGGCCAGTGCCAGCTACCCGCGCAAATCACCGACGCAGGGGGCCGACTGGACCGCGCGGGCTGCGTCACTCGTTCGTGTCCCTGCTATCCGACAGCGGCATCCCGATCGGAGAGATTTCCAGAGTGGCTGGGCACAACAGCACGGCCGTTACAGAGCAGGTCTACCGCCAGCAGATCCGCCCGGTGGTCTAGGCCGGTGCGGTGGCGGTGGATGGCCTGTTTGGAACCTTATAGATGTGTTGGCTGAGAGCTCGTCGAGGACGTCTGCCGTGCAGGCGTTACCGGCGTGATCAGGTCTGCGGTCTGCAGGTGGATCGCCACCGGGACCGGTCGCCTCTCCAGAAGCGGCGCAGGCGTATTCGGAGAGGACGACGACACGCATGGTCTATTGCCCATGGGTGTCCCAGTAACGACGTGCGAGACTAGGCACGTGCTAGGCCGGGTCCTGCCGTTCACCGCCGGGGCGGTCGCCGCGTGCGCGGCGCTCGGCTCGATCGCGAGCGGCGAAGTCCGGAGCCGGTGGTACGCGCGCCTCGAGAAGCCGGTCATTCAGCCGCCCGGTGTGGTGTTTGGACCGGTCTGGACCGCGCTCTACGCCGACATCGCTGTCACGTCGGCGATCGCGATCGACCGGCTGCAGGAGCACGATCGCGCCACGTACGAACGGGCGCTAGCCGCCAACCTGGTGCTGAACGCCAGCTGGAGCTGGGTGTTCTTCCGGTTCCACCGGCTGGGGCCGGCGGTCGCTGTCGCTGCCGCCTTGGCGCTCAGCAGCGGCGAT
>JAICEV010000418.1 GCA_025923975.1 Propionibacteriaceae bacterium | reverse complement strand
TGGCTCAGTAGGCGGCCACACTCAAACCCACCGACTTGTCAGCGTCTCAGCGTGCTATAGCACACTGGGACGCTGACAAGTCGGTGAAGACGAAGGCCTAGCGGCTTGGCGGCTGTGACGTACTGCTCGCCTGCTGCGACCCGCTGCTGGCCTGCTCGGACGCACTTGGTGCCCCGACATTCTGGCCGTGCAGTGCGTCAATCAGCTCGCGTTCGCTGTCGACACTGAGGTTGGTCTGAAGGACCCGCGGGTTGTACGGCTTGATCGCCTCGATAACCCGATCCACGGTGGCGTTGCGAGCCAAGAAGAAGACGGCCGCCTTGCCGGGCTCCAACGTCTGCCCAATCTCGCGAATCAGATCGTCGTCCACCCCGATATCGGTCAAGCGTCCGGTAATAGCGCCTGTACCGGCACCCACACCGGCTCCGACGGCTGCGCCGGCCAACGGGTTGAGGAACAGCAACCCGATCAAGGTGCCCCACAGTGCACCGGTGACTGCCCCTGACCCGGCCATCATGGCGGTGAGATTCACCGACTGATGCAGCTTGACCTTGCCGTCTGCGGTGCGTTCCACCCACGCCGCGTCTGCCAGTTCGAGCAGTTGTTGCTTTGCGAGATCCTGGCCCAGGTCGAGTACTTTCTCGGCCGTTTGTGGGCTGTCGAGTCCGAATACGAGTAACCGTGACATGAGAACTCCTCCTCTAGGTCCCGACGCTTTGGGTACCGCTGTCAGTGGTCTCTCCGGATCCGGGCGACGATTCCTCAGTTTCGCCCTCGACAGTGACCTGGCGTTGACCGCTACTGTCGGTCCGTACCTGAACCCGGCGCGGCTGCGCAGCCTGAGTAATCGGCAGCGTCAGATGCAGTACGCCGTCGCCGTACGAGGCCTGAATGTTCTCAGCATCCACCGTGTCGCCCAGCTGCAACTGCCGGGTGAAGGTTCCTTGGGGACGCTCCGCGATCAGTATGCTTTGGCCTTCCTGGTATTCGGCACGACGCTCTGCCGTGATCGTCAAGATGTTCCGCTCGGTGGTGATGTCCACACTGTCCGGATCTACGCCGGGCAGGTCTAGGCAGACATGGAACCCGTCATCGGTTTGAAACACATCCATCGGCATGCCCATCGGGGTCCGAGTCCCCGACAGCAGTTGGTTCGTCAGCCGATCCATCTGCCGGAACGGATCGCCGAACGGGTCGAAACGCAACACACTCACTGCAACCTCCCAAGAGCAAAGCGGATGTGGACTTTTTAGGCGTATGGGCCTCTTACCCACTCAACCGCAATCGCCTTCGCGAAGCCAGAGTGAAGAATGACCGATTGATCTCAGATCCCCCCGGGTAACGAGAAGTTAGCCTTTTCCCGCGGTCAGGAAATATATGCACCGAAGAACAGAAGCTAGCGATTCCGCCAATGACCGCGACGGGCCTCTCAACATCGCGATGCTAGCCCCGCCCTGGCTTCCGATACCTCCGGAGGGGTATGGCGGCATCGAGCAGGTGGTCGATCTGCTGTGCAAAGGGCTGGTCGAGCTGGGTCATCATGTCACCCTGTTCGCGGCGCCCGGATCACGTTCGTCAGCGACGGTCCGCGAGGTGCTTCCGCAAAGCTATCCAGATGAAATAGGGCAGGCGCTGTAGGAGAGCGACCATGTCGCCAGGGTCTTCGATGCCGTTGCTGAGGCGGGGGAGCAGGGCGAGCCCTTCGACCTCCTCCACGACCACTGCGGGTTCACCGCTCTGGCGTTTGCCTCCTGCATTCCGATACCCGTAGTCCACACCCTGCACGGACCTTTCACGACCGACACTGGCGACTTCTACAGCTATCACGGGCGGCGCGCGTGGCTGGTCGCTATTAGTGAAGCTCAAAGAGCGTCGGCCCCTCCCGGATTACAGATTGCTGGAGTGGTACCAAATCCGATCGATGTAGCCGAGTGGCCCTTCAAGACCGAGAAACAGGATTACGTGTTGTGGGTGGGCCGATTCGACGACACCAAGGGTGCACACCGTGCCATCGCCGCCGCCCAGAGCGCCAACGTCCCGCTGGTACTCGCGGGGCCGATCCAACCAGGGCAAGAGTCCTACTTCGAGGAGGAAATCGAACCTCACCTCGACGATGACCGAATGCGCTACGTCGGCGAGGTGGGCGGCGCTGAGAAACATGAGCTCTTTGCCAACGCGCGCGCCCTGCTGATGCCCATCCGCTGGGAGGAGCCGTTCGGCATGGTGATGGTCGAAGCATTGGCTTGTGGTACGCCGGTCATCGCATTCCCTGAGGGCGCCACAACCGAGATCGTGCAACATGAGGTGAACGGGTATCTCGTCGATGACGAGCAAGCAATGGCCGCTGCCGTCGGCGATCTACACAAGATCGATCCGGCTGCTTGCCGTGAATCCGTTGCCACCCGATTCAGTTTTGAGACCGTGGCCGCAGGCTACGTTGAGATCTACCGCCAAGCTGGATCGGCACGACCAAGATCGGTGATCGCTGCGGTCTCACCGAGGAATCGCAATCAGGAGGATGGATGATCAACTACGAACTCGATGACAAGGTCGCCGTCGTAACCGGAGGGGCCTCCGGCATCGGTCTCGCCTGTGGCCATGCGATGGCTCGTTCGGGTGCAGCCGTGTCGCTGTGGGACCTGAACCAGGAGGCTCTGGATGCAGCGGTGGCCGAGCTCAAGCAGTACGGCCGCCGCCCCACGCATACGGCGGTCGTCGACGTATCCGACTCTGCTGGAGTCGCTGACGCGATGGAGGCGGTGGCCAATGATCTTGGTCGGGTCGACATCGTGGTGGCCAACGCCGGCATCGCCGGCGAGCAGAAGCCGACGGCCGAGTACAGCGACGACTCCTGGCACAAGGTGATCGGGGTGAACCTCGACGGCGTCTTCTACACCCAGCGGGAGGGCATCAAGGCGATGAAGCGCACCGGCGGCGGCTCGGTGATCAACATGGCCTCGATCCTCGGTCAGGTCGGCTTCGCAATGTCCAGCGCGTACGTCGCGGCCAAGCACGGAGTGCTGGGTATGACGAAGGCCGCCGCCTGGGAGCATGCGGCCGACGGCATACGAGTCAACGCCGTCGGGCCCGGGTTCATCTTGACGCCGCTGTTGGAGGCGAACCTGGACCAGGCTGCGATTGACTTTCTGGCCAGCCAGCACGCTCTACAGCGAATGGGTCAGCCGGAAGAGGTCGGTGAACTTGTCGCATGGCTGGGCAGCGACGCCTCCTCGTTTGTCACCGGCGCCTACTACCCGGTGGATGGTGGCTATCTAGCCCGCTGAGGCGCTAATCAGTCTGTGTGTGGTCCACCGCCGCCCCGGAAAGCAGATGTCTGGACAGCGTCTCGTACCGAGCCCGCCGGTTCTCACCCGCACCCAAATGGGACCGAACGAGAGCCACGGCGTCAACATTCCAACT
>JAICEV010000417.1 GCA_025923975.1 Propionibacteriaceae bacterium | reverse complement strand
TGAGCTGCTGGCCCTTGCCTGGGACGATGTTGATCTTGATGGCGGGATCCTTCGGGTGCGGCGGACGGTCCAACGCTTGCGGGGTCAAGGTCTGGTGTTTGGGCCGCCGAAGTCGACCAGATCGCGTCGGAGTATCCCGCTACCGGAGTCCTCGCGCGCGGCGCTGCTGTCTCACCGTGAGCGCCAGGCAGCGGAGCGGCTAACGGCGGGGGACTCATGGCAGGAGTCGGGCCTGGTCTTCACACGTCCGTAGGCACGGTTGTGTAGCCGCGAAATCTGTCCAGGACCTTCGAGCATCTGGTGCAGCAGTCCGGCGTGCGTCGGATCCGGTTCCACGACCTACGGCACACGTGTGCGTCGCTGCTTTTGGCGCAGGGTGTGTCGCCCCGTGTGGTGATGGATGTGCTGGGCCATTCTCAGCTTTCGATCACCATGGATTTGTACTCCCATGTGATGCCGAGTGCCTTGCGCGATGCCGCAGACGCGATGGATCGGGCGCTGAACAAAGCTCGATGATTGCCACATTCCATGTTGTCGACGTTGCTGTCAGCGTTGCTGTCAAAAGCTGATTTGATCGTGACCGTCGACGGGTGAAACTGCCTCTGACTAGGTGCGCCGCGAGGGAATCGAACCCCCAACCCGCTGATTAAGAGTCAGCTGCTCTGCCAATTGAGCTAGCGGCGCGCGCGAAGGGCAACAGTATCAGGATCCCTTCTCTTCAAGTACAGCCTTAGCGGCGTTGTGGCCGCCGAGACCGCTGACGGCGCCACCACGTACCGCTCCTGACCCGCACAACAAGATCCCGGGGTAGTCGGTAGCGACGCCCCAGCGTTCGGCCGCCGTCGCTACGGACGCATCGTCGGCCAGCCATGGCCATGCCAAATCGCCGTGGAAGATGTGGCCACCCGGCATCCTCAGTTCCGCCTCGACATCGAGCGGGGTCATCACCTCGATACAAGGTTCGCCATGGCGGTCCAGGGCAAGACATGTCTCCAACGGCTCAGCGAGCACCGCCCGAAGAGCGCGCAGTGCTGCTTCTTTCGCTTGCTCCCGTGAACCGGCTGGATCCGTGATGAACAGGTTCGCGGGCGTGTGCATTCCGAAGAGCGTCAGAGTGTGGTAGCCCGCAGCCCGTAGCTCTGGATCCAGGATCGAGCCGTCGGTGAGCGTGTGGCAGTAGACCTCGCACGGCATAGGATCCGGCATCCGACCGGCCGAGGCGTCCTCGTACGCCTGCTGCAAACTCTTGTAGCCCTGGCCGAGATGCAGCGTCCCAGCGAAGCCGATCGCCGGCTCTAGGCCGGAGCGCAGACGCGGCAGCCGCCGTACTACGATGTTGATCTTGGTCTGACTGCCGACTGGCGGTTGGTAGGGATTTCCGAGCAGCCGTTGAAGGGTGGCTGGCGCACAGTTCGCCAAGATCACGTCAGCGGTGATGGCCTCCTGGTCAGCGAGGATAATGGTTGCTCCGCCACCGGGCAGTGGTTTGATGGCGTCGACCGGGCAGTCCGCATGGATCGAAACCTTGGCTTCTTCCGCCACGCGAACCAGTTCAGCGGTAAACGCGCCGATGCCACCGACCGGCACCTTCCACTCGCCATCGCCGTTGCCGATCATGTGGTAGAGAAAGCAGCGGTTCTGGAGCAGCGATGGATCGTGCGCCGCTGTAAAGGTCCCGACTATGGCATCGGTCAGCACCACACCACGTACGGTGTCGTCGGCGAATCTGGCTTCGATGAGCTCCCCAAGCGGCCGCTCGACCACTGACGCCCACAGCTCATGATCAACGCGACTACGCAGCTCCGCGGCACGTGGCAGCGGCTCAGTCAAGGTTGGTGCAATCACTGCTGCCAGCTCCAGCAGCCCGGCCTCGAATTCAATCCATGCCTGGTATTCGCGCTCGTCGCCGGTCAGTGCTCGGAATGAGTCGCGCGTTGCACGACCTTCATGGCGCTCGATAAGGAGGCCAGCTGAGTCGACCGGCGTATATGACCTGACGTGGCGCGAGCGCAGTTCCAGGCGGAGTCGCAGCTCCTCGATGATCGAGGTGGGCAGCAACGAAACCAGGTAGGAGAAGCGGGAGAGCCGGGCCGCTACACCCTCGAACACTTCCTCGCTGGCCACCGCGCCGCCGAGTTCGCTGCGCGCCTCGAAGATACTGACTTGGCAACCCGCCCGGGCCAGATACGTCGCGGCGACCAGCCCGTTGTGGCCGCCGCCAATGACCGCAATCTCGGAGTGAATACCAGTCATCGGCTCCCACTACCGAGCTCTCGTGCCGGCCCTGTTGTGGCTGCAGTCAAGCGGGTCCGGGAGATGGACATGGTCCTAACGGATAAGGGACGGTAGCAGGTCATGGAACCTCCGCGACGATCGTTCCCCGATCTGTCGTGTCCTACCCTTGGGTGAGTGACGGGACTCGAACCCGCGACGTCCTGGACCACAACCAGGTGCTCTACCAGCTGAGCTACACCCACCATGCGAACGGTCCGAACATGTTTCGTGGACCACACATCGCAGCGTGAAGTGTACCGGCCGCCAGTTGCTCGGCCTAGTCAGTTCTGGCTCGGAGCCACCCCGGTCAGCGGGCCCCTGATCCGATCCGCAATCTCTTTCGACGCGGCGCTGTCCGGGCCAGGCAGTGGTACGAACACCGCTTCACGGTAGTAGCGGAGCTCTTCGATGGACTCTTGTACATCGGCGAGCGCGCGATGATTGCCGGCCTTGGCCGGCGCCTGATAGTAGACCCGCGGGTACCAGCGGCGTACCAGCTCCTTGATGCTGGAGACATCAACGCTGCGGTAGTGAACGTGGCGCTCGAATGTCGGCATGTCGCGGGCCAGAAACGCCCGATCGGTGCCGATCGTGTTGCCGGCGAGGGGGGCCTTGCCAGGGTCAGCCACGAAGGTCCGGACATAGTCGAGGACCCGCTGCTCAGCGTCGGCCATGGACAGCCCGCTGTCGAGCGAGCTGAGCAGCCCGGAGGCCTCGTGCATGCCGCGTACGAAGTCCCCCATCTGCTCCAGGGCCCGGCTGCTCGGCTTGATCACCAAATCGACTCCCTCGCCCAGCACATTGAGATTGGCATCGGTCACCAGTGCAGCCACCTCGATCAGTTCGTCGTTGATCAAGTCGAGTCCGGTCATCTCGCAGTCAACCCAAACCAGGAGGTCGATTGTCGCCATCTCTAGGCTTCCTGTGCCTCTCACCCTTCACTTCTCCGACGCGGCGTGGGGGCATACCTCGGCACCCACTTGACGAGCCAGCCCGAGCCTGCCCAGGTGAGCAGTCCCATCGTGACAGCGGCCACTGCCAGAGGAGCGAATGCGCTCACGACACTGATGACTAGTGGGCCGGCGAGGTTGCCCAGATCGCTACAGACCCTCCATCCCCCGAGAAACTGTGCCCGATTCTGCGGCGGTGAGGCAGGA
>JAICEV010000416.1 GCA_025923975.1 Propionibacteriaceae bacterium | reverse complement strand
TACTAGGACCTCGGCCCGGTTGTAGTCAGAGTTCGCAGCATTAGGGGCGTCGCCAATCCGGCGAAACGTTTCGGCCGCCCGCGCGAACATGAGCAGTGCATCGGGCCAGCGTCCTTCGGCCGACCGCCGCAAAGCCAGGTTGTTCAACATATGGGCCTGACCGCTGAGGTCCCCAATCTGCTCGTAGATGCGCAGCGCCGTCTCCCCGTGCTCCTCGCCCGTGGCTTTGCCCGACCACATCTCCACGACGTGGAGCACGAGGTGACCCTGGGCCTGCGCTAGCAGCTCATTAGCCGCCTCGGCTTCGACGAGGCCTCGCTCCGCCCATCGGCGGGCGTCCGCGTAGCGACCTTGGTTGACCCGGCAGAACGCGTAGAGGACCTGCAACCGTGCGCGAATGGCGCCCGCCTCCGGATCTGTCAAGCTACTAACAGCACGCAGGCCCAGACTCGCCCGGCGAAGTGCATTGCTGTAATGGCCGCGGCGTTGCTCCACGCGGGTCTGCTTGAGCGCCAGATGGGCTTCACGCAGTGCTTGGCCGCGTACCTGCCTTAGCGCTTCCCGGTAGGCCGCGGCAGCCTCTGTCGACCGGCCCGCCAAGAGCTGTGCATCACCCAGCGCCTCGAAGTAGAACGAACACTCGCTCGGGCTGACGCCCGCGGAAAGTCGGGCAGCCTGGGCGGCTCTTCGGTAGGCATCGGCAGCGGCACCCGGCGCGTAACGTGCCATGGCCCGCTCCCCGGCCCGCCAGCCGTAGTCCATCGCCTTCTCATAGTTGCGTGCCACGAAGTAGTGAAGTGCGAGGAGCTCGGGGCGCCGATCCGCTGCGGCGGTGATGGTTTCCAGAACCTCGGCGGCCTTCGCGTGCAGTTCGCGGCGTCGTTTATAGGGCAGGCCAGCGTAGGCAACTTCCCGAAGAATGGGGTGACGGAAGCGGAGCAGGTGGCCCGTCGAGACAATGAGGCCTGACAGCCCGGCGAGTAGTTCGGTTCCCGATCTCTCGGGTGCATCGTCCCTGATCATCTCCATTAGCAGATCCTCGGGGAACTCATCGCCGAGGACTGCAGCGCGTCGTAAGAGCGAACGCTCAGCCGATGGCAGCTGGTCGATCTGACTGACGGCAAGCTCTTCAACAGTCGAAGGGAGCTCGTCCGGGTCCTCGCCACGGGCAGCCGCGCGGGCCAGTTCGCGCAGCAGCAGCGGGTGTCCACCTGAGCGGACTGCCAGTTCCTCAGCGATCGCTGGCGGCAATGGGCGCTCCGGCGTCGCCATTTCGGCCAGTTCTATCGACGACGTCATGTCGAGCGGTCCGAGCTCAATTCGACCGGTAGCCGTCGGCATCCACCCAGTAGGACGGTCGTCGCGGGTGACGAGAAGCAGCCAGGGTTGTTGCTGCGCCCGTATCGCAACGGCGGCCAATACACCTTCGCTAGCAGAATCCGCCAGGTACGAATCTTCGACGACCAGTATCACGGGAGTTTGGACCATTCGCTCCAGGAGGTCCGCGTACACCTCAGGTATCCGCTCCGCACGATGCTGCTCCTCCAGCTCGGCCACTTCCGAGCTCGGGGGAATGGTGATATCGAGCACGACACCGAGTAGAGAAACCCACGGGGTGAGGTCGGGCGCCGCAGCCGTCACGCAATCCTGAAGACATTTCCCGATGGCGATCGGGTCCATCGCGCTGCTGGTGCCGAGTACGTGATGCAGCATGCGCCGCACCGGTGTGTACGGTGTCGCAGCGCCTGTGCGTTCGCAGTCGCAACGCAGCACAGTGACATCGCCGGCCAGCGCGACGGCCTCGTCAACGAGCCTTGTCTTCCCGATGCCCGGTTCACCGATGACCTCGATGAGTCCGCCTGATCCTTTGATCAACTGCTCCGTAGCATCCCGCAAGATGGCGATCTCGGCGTCCCGCCCGACGAAGAAGTCCTCACTGTTCTGTTGCCTGCGAGGCTCGAGCGGCTCGCCAAGCGTGACGACTGGTACTGGCTTGCTTTTGCCCTTAAGGCTCGCCATGGGAGCGTCACTGACCGCGTACGACCGTCGGGTGTGCTCCAATACGTCTGCTGCCATAAGGATGGAGCCGGGCTCGGCGTGACCAGCTAGCCGAGCGGCGAGATTTACGGCATCGCCCTTCACCGAATACGTCCGGCGACTGGGGGAGCCGGTGTCACCGGTGAATACCCGGCCGTGCGATATACCGGCCTGCAATTGCAGCCGGCCGGCACGATTGACGGTCTCGCCTACGGCAGTCAGCAGCCGATCGGTGTCATCACCGGCGCTACTGGGTGCGCCGCCGACAAGCAAGATCTTTCCACCGTTCACATCGACGTCCGTGTCGAGGAACGAAACTCCGTGGGCGGCTGTGGCCTGCTGCACAGTACGAAGCACATCGTCGACGGCTGCCGTGACCACATCTGCGCCTTCCTCAGCCAACAGGGTGTCGGTTCCGTCGAAGCGTAGGAAGGCTACGGCCACCGTTCGGTGCTCCGGTTCGCGAGACGGTTGGCAGAGATAAGCCCATAGTTGTGGCGCTAGCAGACGCTCAATAATGGCCGGCATCGGCTCAGGTTCCGTCTGCGGTGGACGGTTCGCGGGCGTGGGTAGACCAGAAAGGAGATGACCCCAGCCTTCGTGCGGGCGTACCAGGCCTGGCCCGAGCTCCGCAGCAGTGGCGTCACCCACTAGCACCTCACCGGTGCCCGCAGCATGTTCCAGCATCGTCACCGCCGTAGCCGTTGGCCCCAACAGGACCAAGTCCCGGCGCACGGCAGGATCTCCCGCGAGTATCAAATGGACTGGACCCGACTCGACACCAGCGGAAGCACCCAGCTTGACTCGGCCGATAGATGTTTTGGCGCGTCCGATTTGCGCGAGAGCCCGATGCATGCGCAGCCCCGCCCTCGCAGCGCGGCGGCCATGATCAGCACCGTCGAAGAGCAGCAGCAGCGCGTCGCCACCCCACTTGAGAAGGTCGCCGCCCTCGTCCTCGGCGTCCGTCAGCAATTGGCTGAAGACAGTCTCTAGGAGATTGCTTAGCTCCTCGGCGCCTTCCCGCCCCCGGCGGGCCAGCCGCTCGGTGAGTGGGGTGAAGCCAGTGATGTCAAAGAACAGCAGGCTTCCATCGACAACTCGATGGGCAGGCGCTGTCTCTGCTGCCGCCCAGGCAGGCAGCAGCCGAGGAACGTACGCCGACAAGGGCGGGCCCTCCCGAAGCGCCGCCAGCCGGGGGTCGCTGGCGCCCATTGGCTAACTCTAAATGGGAATGACCCAGGAGAGTGAAGTTGATCATGTCCCCGATTACCGAAGGCACAGCTGGGTATGAGCGGCTAATGCCACAGAACCCAGGAGGAGGCCAGAATGACGCGCTTCGGCTACACACTGATGACCGAGCAGAGCGGGCCGCGGGACCTGGTCAGCTATGCCGCGGCGGCCGAGCAGGCCGG
>JAICEV010000415.1 GCA_025923975.1 Propionibacteriaceae bacterium | reverse complement strand
TTGCCGTTGACGTAGCGGAAGATCACCTGCCCGTCGCCCTCCAGGCGACGCAAGGTCTCCTCATCGGCGACGTAGCCACCCTCTCCGCTCTTGAGCACGAGCGTGATGAGCTGCCCCGTCGTGAAGTCTGATGTCCAGGTGGTATCAACAGACTCCACTCGAAGATCTTGATCTTTGCAGACAAAGACTCGGACGTCGTTGCGGATCAGCGCTCCGGGCAACAGGTGCGCCTCACACAGGATCTGAAAGCCGTTGCATATTCCCAGCACCGGCATCCCGGAGTCGGCGGCTTTGATCACCTCTGTCATCACCGGAGCGAATCGAGAGATGGCGCCGCAACGCAGGTAGTCCCCATACGAGAAGCCGCCGGGCAGGATCACGGCATGCACATCGTCCAGACTGTCGTTGCCGTGCCACAGCGGTACCGGCTCGCCCCCACAGTGCCGGATGGCGCGCAGCGCATCCTGATCGTCGAGCGAGCCTGGAAAAGTAACAACCCCGATCTTTGGGCCGATCTTTGGACCCATCAGCCCGCCTGGGTCGCGAGCTCGGTCTGTTCCTCGGGCTCGGTCTGTTCGTCGGACTCGGTCTGTTCGTCGGGCTCGGCTTGCTCGGTGGGCTCGGCTTGCTCTTCTTCGTCCGGTGCCGTCGGCTCCTCGACGCGTACGTTGAAGGTCTCGATAACGGTGTTGGCCAGCAATGTCTCCGCGGCCCGGCGCACCTCGGCCAGCCGATCTTCGGTGATTTCACCTTCCAGCTCGAGCTCGAACCGCTTCCCCTGACGTACGGAGATGCCGGCAAAGCCCAACCGGGCCAATGCCCCTGTCACAGCCTTGCCTTGCGGATCCAGGATCTCCGGCTTCGGCATTACGTCGACAACCACTCGAGCCATGGCGGGGAGTCTAACCCGGCTATCCCAAGACCTTGGCTCGTTTAGGCAACGTCGCGACGTGCCGCGGACAGCACACCGACGAGCGCTGGCAGCAGGCACCAGGCAGCTAGGACCAGGGCGGCGAGCCACCACGGCGCAGGATTATGGCCGGCGAAGAGCACGGGAGAGGTGATCTCCAGCATCGCGTTGGTCGCTCCACTGGGCATCAGGTTGAGCAGCTGGTCCCATCTCTTCATAAAGAACACCACTGACACGATCGGCTCGACCAGAAAGCCGATGATGATGCCGACGACTAGGGCGACCGGCATGTTTTTGATCAAGATTCCGAGGCCCATGCCGATCAAGCTCCACAGCGCGATCGAGCACACTCCCAGAATGATCGACCGCCAGGTTCCAGGTTCTTCCAGCAGGAAGGTCCCACCGCTGCCTAGCACGAAGGGAACCGATACCAGCATGCCAGCGGCCACACTGGCAATCCCATAGATCATGCCGAAGATCAACAAAGCCTCTGCCTTGCCGACCAGCATCCGGACTTTGCGTGGGATAGCCAGATAGCTCGAAGCGAATGTGCCGTAGCGATACTCGCTCCCAATTGCGACGATCCCTACCACCATTGCGAGGATCCGAGACAGCACATTTCCGCCGTTGTAGATGCTGCGGATGATGCCCGGGTCCGTAAACGGCGAGCTCGCCACACCGGCCCTGCTTTGCAGCAGAGCTATCGCAGCAGGCAGCGCGGCGTATCCTGCGCTCAGCAGGAAGATGCAGATCAATACGATCCACCACAGTTTCGTGGTGGCAATCCTGCGCAATTCAGCTCGCAGTACGCCGCTCATCTGGAACCTTCGAGCATGGAGAAGAACTCCTGCTCAAGATCGCGCCGTTCAGTGACCAGCTCATCGACCACAATGCCGGAGCTGAACAGGGCCGAGCCGACCTGAGCCACGTCGTGACTGTGGATGCGAAGATAGGCGCCGCGCTCGTCCGCCGCGGTTTCCACCTGAGCACCGATGGCTGACAGCGTCTGCCGAGCGGCCCTCAGATCTGACACACGGGCGCGGGTGATGCCCTCGCCTGCACTGAGTTCCGACATCGGCATCTGGGCCAGCAGCCGGCCCTTGTTGATCACGACAATGTCGTCCGCCGTAGCCTCGATCTCATTCAGCAGGTGAGAGGAGATCAACACGGACCGGCCACTCGCCGCGAAATCTCGCAGGAGCGTGCGCAGCCAGCGGATCCCTTCCGGGTCCAGGCCGTTCGCCGGTTCGTCCAAGATCAGGTAGTCGGGATCGCCGAGCATCGCGGCAGCCAGTGCGAGACGCTGCTGCATACCCGTGGAGTACTCCCCGACCGGATGCCGGGCGACCTCCCCGAGCCCGACTTCGCGGAGTAGCTGATCGACCCGGCGATCACTTGCGCCCGCCGTGGGGGCGAGGACCCGAAGGTGGTTGCGGCCGCTACGACCGGGATGGAAGCGGGCGTCCAGCACGCAACCGACCGTCCGCTGGGGATGTGGCAGGTCGGCGTACGAGAGGTTGCCAAACGTGGCAGTGCCGGTCGTGGGTGCGACCAAGCCGACGAGAATCCGCATCGTGGTGGTCTTCCCGGCGCCATTGGGACCTAGGAAACCGGTCACGCGTCCAGGCTCGACGACGAAGCTGAGATTGTGTACGGCCAGGCTGCCGTTGTAACTCTTGATCAGCCGGTCGACGATGATCGGCGGCACATCATGGCGGACGGTCGGTCGAAAAGACCTGGCCCGACCTGCGGCCGGTGCAACCGGGCGACGGACGGTCTGTTCTGGTCTTGATCGAGCAGTTGGCATCGGAGGGTCCACTGCTCTGAGTGTCGGCGCTGGTCGGATCGGCGCCGGTCGCGTGATCTGGGGCGTCGGTCGAATGACTGGCGATGCTTGCGGTAGTGAGGTTGTTGGACCATCGATCAGCCGAGTCGGCCGGTACGGTTGGGTCAGTTCCGCCTGCGCTGCCGGTGGCATCGGAACGGCGGGCGGCGCAACCGGCTGAGTCGCAATTGGCTCGGGATCTGGGGCTCGAACCTCCAGCGCAGTGAGCTTCGGCAGCTCGATCACTGGCTCGAGGGGCGGAGAGGACGGCGCACCGCGTTGCGGCTGAAGGGCTCTCAGCGCCGCTTGCAGCTCCTCACGTGCGGGCTGCGATGGCGCAGCAGGCTGAGCAGGTTGGCTAGGTTTAAGATCAACAATGGCCCGCCGGCCGGCAGCGCTGGCATCGGTCGGAGTTGGCTCCTCGTCGTCGAAGTCCCGATGGAACACTTCCGCGGGCACGGCACGACGCGGCCTCGATGGGTCGGCGATCGCTACATGATCACGGTCTTCGCCCTGTATCTGGGTTGGGACCGCACCTGGCTCGAACGCTCCAGCGGCGCGCGCCGCGCGCACCATAATGCGGTCCCCGCTATCAGCTTGAGTGAAGCCGAGAGACCGTTTAGCCACATAAGATTCAACGTCGTCTGGCGCGTCAAGGAGCGCCCGCCGCGGCCGGTCCACCGGCATAGTCTCTCAGTGATTGCCACCTGCTGTTCA
>JAICEV010000414.1 GCA_025923975.1 Propionibacteriaceae bacterium | reverse complement strand
GCTTCATGCTCGTCGATGAACCGCCGGACATTGGTCACATCTACGTCCAGCAGCCCGTAGATGTTGTGGCTCGACCAATACACGTCGAGGCTATTGTGAGTGCCGCGGCGTCCGGGTGGGAGCTCTACGACGCGATAAGCGAGCGGAATCTTAGGCATAAGGACTTTCTCAGACGCAAAGCGCCATTGCTGAACACCGTCCTGGCAGACAGTGAATCACACCCTGTGCCGCGAGTGGCAGCTTGAACACCACTACGGCGTCACAACAGGCCGGAAGCGGGCCGGCCTTTCAACACGGTCTATTCCACCGTAACTTTCACTTCGTTTGGATGCTGCGTAAGAGCCCCACAACCACGCGCTCACTTGGCTATGACTGGCTGCGGTCGTCCCAGCCGACTTCGTCATGCCGCTAGCATGCTGCACGACGTCAAGTAGCAGCCCAATTTCTGGAGGCCTGATATGCGCTGGCTCGGTGGTCTCTTCCTTCTGGCGCATGGCCTGTTACACGTTGCCGTATGGGTCCCCCGCCCCCTGCCAATGTGCCGTTCGACACCAGCCGCTCACCGATGTTCGGCAACGTACGGGGGGTCGCCATCAGCCTTTCCCTGCTGGCGGCACTGCTCTTCGTGGTGGCTGGCGTTGCAGTGCTGGTGCATGCCGCCTGGTGGGCGCCGGTCGCAATCGCGGCTGCAGCCATTTCGGCGCTATTGATCCTCCTAACGTTCAGCCCCTGGCTCCTTGCTGGGCTAGCGATCGACGTCATCATCTTCGTCCTTGCACTGCGCGCACGCCGTTAGCAGCCAGTCCGAGGATCGCCGAGCCGATGGCGGCCTCGTCCCACCACGACGCCCTCCTGAACAATCCCCAGGTCGCGACAGTGAAACCCAGCAGCGTCAGCAGGGAGCGCACCTGTGTGATGGACCACAAAACCCCCTGGTGGAAAGGCCCGGCTTGACGAACATGGGCGTCAACCATAGGTACGTCGTACCGAAAAGGAACAGCGCCACCCCACCGAGATTGCGAATCGTGACATCGCAGTCACCTCCAAATGCAGACTCTAGAGGGCCATTTCCACCATAAGGACTGGCTCCTGGCCTGCTCTTAAGGGTCTCTTGGCCATTGCAGCGCTCGTCGGTATCCGGTTGGGTTGATCTTGGGTGATGGCATGGCACAACCAGTGAACGCAATGGACGAATCAAAATTCGAACTTCTGGTGCAAATTCCGTTTCTCGGTCGCAGTTGGCTGCAGGCAGTTTTCGGTGCGGTGGCGATCAGCATGACCGTCCTTGCCCTGCGAGCGAAACGCGCAGGCTGGTGGCCGGCGAGACTGTCGCGGAGGCTGCGGCGTGGGCGGTAGCTCGTGAAACTCTTCTCTGCGAAGGTGGGAGGCCGAATTCGAGACGGCCTCGCGGTCGTCGGCGAGTATGCGACGACCTCGCTCTATGGTCTGCTGCATCCCGAATGGCGGCAGTCCGGAGCCACCGCGCAGGAGGAGCGACGGTCCCTGCCCGGTGACGATCTGATCCACAACCCGAACTGGGCGGCCACGCGGGCGATCACCATTGCGGCGCCTCCGGAGGCGGTGTGGCCGTGGATTGTTCAGATGGGTTACGGGCGCGGCGGCTATTACGGCGACTTCCCGTGGTGGCGAGACCCAGGCGGCCGCCGTGGCCGACGGGCCAGCGCGAATGCCGTCTTAAACGACTTCCAGAGCCTTCGGGTCGGAGAGGTCCTTCTGGACGGAGCGGGGTGCAGCGAACGGGTCGGCGCTTGGCGAGTCACCGCCGTGGAGCCGAACCGGCTGCTGGTTCTCTTCACATCCCGGACACCGCTGAGCGGACGAGAGGTCGGTTACTTGAGCAGGCGGCCACTGGTCTATTTCGACTGCGGCTGGACGTTTGTTCTCGAGCCGGGCACTGCGGGCGGCACGCGCCTGCTGATGCGCACGCGGGTACGCACCGTACCGTCATGGATCATCCACGCCATGGCGGTGCTTCGACTGGGCGACACGGTCATGCAGCGCGCCATGCTGGACGGCATCAAGCGGCGGGTCGAGGCTGTCAAAACCGGGGATTCAGCCGGTATGCCACAGCCTCGGTCATCGCCGACCGTCGTGCGAAACTCCATCGAGATCAACTGCCCTGCCGATGTTGTCTTCGACTGCCTGTCGGACTTGCGGCAGGAACTGGAATGGAATGAGGCGCTCTTGGAGGTTGAGCCGCTGACTGAAGGTCCGCTTCGAGCAGGCAGCAAATACCGGGCACGGTTTAAACGTGTCGGTGACTCGGTCATCGAATATCTCGACTATCAGCGGCCACGGCGGTGGGTAACGCGCAGTTCCAATCCGCGGCTGGCTGCAGGATTGGTGGGGAAGGTAACCGCGACTTCCCAGGGCTGTCGCGTCGATCTGGAAACTCAGCTGATACCCCGCGGCCTGCTTGCGCTTGGCCGTCCTGTGCTTGCCCGGATCATGGCAGCCAGCTGGGAGCGTCACCTGGCAGCGATCAAGTTTCAGCTTGAACAGCAGACATCCGCGTCCCCTCGATGACATCTGTGTTCCACTGCCGGTGGTTCAGCTGACGCCAGCTCAGACCAGCTGAGCCCCCACCGCTTCGCCCGCTCAATCTCGCCCGCGCGCAGCGGGTCCGTAAGAGTCGTCCACGATGAAGCCCTCAGGTTCCCCCGCCAGCGCATAGCCGTGCTTGCGCAGCCGACGGGCAATTCCGCGGGCCGCGCCACCGGGCCATCGGCGATCCGAGGCGGGTGTCGAAGGTGGCGGCCATGCCCGAGTCTCGGAGCTTAGGAGACCGTCGAACCATTCCCGTAGACCAGATCCTTCAGCATCCGGCTCCAGGTCGTGCGCGCGGCTTCCCTTCTGCCTCCGCTTTCTCCTCGCGGCTGACTCCCAGCTTGCGGCTGAAGCCTGACGCCATGCCGAGGATGTGAGCTGGCCCGGCCGACCACCAGCAGTCGGTCGACTCCACCTGCTCTGGCAGAGCTACCCCCACCGGCAGCGTCTGGATGCGTCTCCCGCATGCCGTCGGCTATCGCCTGGGCAACGTGATGGGTGTTGCCGAGCATGCTCTCGTAGACGATGCTGATCTTCATCCTTTATCTCCTCAGGTTTGTGCCCTGGCAGAACTCGGCTTGCGGGCACCGTAGATGAGATAGGCCAAGGCCCCAAGCAGGACCACTTCCAACGCCTTGATCAATTGTCCCCACACCTCGTACGGAGGCTGGCGGGTTCGGAGGCTGCGACGGCTGCACAGCTCCATCGAAGGCAACGCCCTTTGGGCCATGCTGCGCTCTGGCCTGGGGGACGAGGGCTGAGCAGCTGGCTAAGCGGCTGCCAGATACAGGTAGTGGCCGCCCTGCAACGCCGGCTCATCGCGTTACGGCAGGCTCAATGCGCGCTTCCGTCAGATTGAACTTGGAAGACGATATCGGGACGTT
>JAICEV010000413.1 GCA_025923975.1 Propionibacteriaceae bacterium | reverse complement strand
TCGGGGGGCCCCGCCCCCCCCACTCTCTCCAAAGTGTTGCGCGCGCGCCCCCTGGTTGTGTTATCGCCCGAATGCGGACCGCCTGCCGGCCCGCCACCCCTGTCCGGGCCCGTCTGTATTACCAGCTTCAACCAGCTTGACTAGCTGACGAGCCCGAAGTTGCCCTTCGCTGCCGCCCTAGTCACCTTGACCTGTGCCTGCCGGCTGGCGTCAGGTTGCAGACCGGTCTTGGACAGTGCGAGGGTCAGCGTGGCGTGAGCAGCCGCGTCACCGAGCTCGAAGAGCGCCTGCGAGCTGAGGTTGGTGATGTCGTCGCACGCCTGGTGATAGCAGCTGTCGTACGCCACACCAGCGGTGCCACCGTAATCCTCGGCTTGGGCGGGGGTCTTGATGCCCTCTGCGCCGCTGAAGAGTCCACCCGCTGGAATGCCCGCCGCGATGAACGGCCCGTAGTCTGACCGGCCGTCAAATTCCGTCGGTTCCGAAGCCAGGCCCTTGTCAGCAAAGTACTTCGTGAAGATCTCCTCGATCGCGCCGGAACCCGGAGGCCCTGCCAAATCGGGATCGAGGGAGCCGTCGCCGTCATAGACGAACCGGACACAATTGGGCGAGCCCAGCATGTCGAAGTTGAGGTTCGCGTAGATCTTCGCCTGCTGCCTATCGGTGAGGTTGGCTACGTAGTACTCCGAGCCATACAGACCAGGCTCTTCTGCGCCCCAGAAAGCGAAACGCACCTGTCGCTGCAGCCTGTTGGTGTACTTCAACGCCGCCAGCTGCTCGGCGATCTCGAGGATCGTTGCCGACCCGCTGCCATTGTCATTGATTCCGGGTCCTGCGGGCACCGAGTCGAGGTGCGCACCGACAACGATGGTCTGGCCCTCGCCCCTGATCTTGCCCAGTGGCGAGTCGGCGATCACGCTGACGGTCTTCCGATCAGGATCATTCTCGGTGGAGGTGAAGACGCGCACAGTCACGGGCCCTCCCTGGGCCGCGGTGTACAGCGCTGCGCCGTCGGCGAAGCTGGCACCGACCGTCGGAGTGCTCTGCGGGCTGCCGAGGGTGCCTGTCAGTAGCTCCGTACGACCCTGCTGACCCTCGTTGAAGATGATCACAGCGTCATAGCCAGCCTCCCTGGCGTTAACGACCTTCTCCTCGAAGGTGCAGGTACCGCGCTGGATCAGGGCGACCGCGGGGCCGCTGGGCGCGGCTGGGAAATCGCCGGACTCACAGCCGGAAGTGCTGCTGGGCTCGTCGGCTGGCGGGATCTGGACGTCAATGGGCACGAGCTGTCCGGTGACCTCACCATCGCCTGAGTAGGTGAAAGTGGCGGTCTCGAAGTTCCTGGGCCGAGGTGTCACCTCGGAGAGTTCGGCAGGCGCCAGCTCGCGGAAGAACGGGAAGGTGAATTCTTGCTTCCTCACCTTGTAGCCTGCCTGGCGCAGCTTCCGGACGACGTAGTCGGCTGACGCGTCGTAGCCGGATGTACCGGAGGCGCGGGTGCCGTCATTGTCGTTGGCGATGCGCTGGAACGCTCGCTCATGCTGCAGGATGCCGTTCACCGTGACGGCGTTGCGGAGCTTTTCCGTGTTGACCTGGTCGATGGCAAGCGCCTGGGTTGGCGAGAACAGACCTACTGATAGCAGGACGCCCGCGGCGGCGAATGCGATTTTTCGCACGCAGAACTCCCTTCGTTGGGGGCATGGGAAGTTCTCGGAGTGTTGCATGCCGAATGGCTGAGCTGTGGGATTTCATATCCCAAAGGCAACCCAAGTCGCGCCTGGCGGCGCCTAAGTCAATCCGATGGATTGTTCCTCTTCGCGCCGATCTCGCGTACGGCGGCAGCGACAGCCGGAGCCACCGAGGCATCAAACACACTGGGAATGATGTAGCTGGGATTCAGTTCGTCCGGCGCGACCCGGTTGGCGATGGCATTTGCGGCCGCGTACAGCATCTCGTCGGTGATGTCGTGCAGGCCGCCGTCTAGCAGGCCGCGGAAAAAGCCTGGAAAAGCAAGCACGTTGTTGATCTGGTTGGGGAAGTCGCTACGCCCGGTCGCCACCACAGCCGCATGCCGCTGCGCCTCCATCGGATCGATCTCCGGGACGGGGTTGGCCAGCGCGAAGACGATCGCATCCTTGGCCATGTTCGCGATGTCCCGTTCGTCGAGGATGTTGGGAGCAGAGACCCCGATGAAGACGTCGGCGCCGACCAGCACTTCTTTCAGCGAGCCGGTGAGCTTTTCTGGGTTGGTGTTCTCCACCAGCCAACGTCGCATGTCCGACGAGCCGTCGGGCGCGTCGTACACAGCTCCCTTGCTGTCACAGCCGATGATCATGGTCGCGCCCTGCCGCTTCAGCAGCCGGATGATCGCCGACCCTGCAGCACCGACGCCCGAGATGACGAACCGGACATTGGCGATGTCCTTGCGAACCACCCGCAGCGCATTGATCAAGGCGCCCAGAACCACGATCGCAGTGCCGTGTTGATCATCGTGGAAGACCGGGATGTCCAGCTCGGCGCGGAGCCGCTCCTCAATCTCGAAGCAGCGAGGCGCGGAGATGTCCTCCAAATTGACCCCACCGTAGACCGGCGCAATCGCCTTAACGATCTCTACGATCTTGTCCGAGTCCTGCGTGTCCAGGCAGACCGGCCAGGCGTCGACGCCGGCGAATCGTTTGAAGAGCAAAGCTTTGCCCTCCATGACCGGCAAGGCTGCCGCCGGTCCAATGTTGCCGAGACCCAACACGGCAGAGCCGTCGGTGACAACTGCCACGGTGTTTCGCTTGATCGTCAATCGGCGGGCATCCGCCGGATTCTCAGCGATCGCCATGCAGACCCGCGCCACGCCCGGCGTGTACGCGCGGGACAGATCATCGCGGTGCGTCAGCGGAACCTTCGGTGTCACCTCGATCTTGCCGCCCAGATGCAGCAGGAAGGTACGATCTGACACCTTCCGGACGCTGAAGCCTTCGAGTGCGCCAATTGCCTTGGTGATCGACTCCGAATGCTCGACATCAGTGGTGTTGCAGCTGACATCGACGACAAGCATGTCGGGATGCGACTCGGCGACATCGAGGGCCGTAATCGCGCCGCCGGCCTCAGCAACGACGCTCGAGAGTCGAGCCGTCGCCGCCGGATCAGTCGGCGCCTCAACTCGGACGGTGATCGAATAGCCAGGACTCGGCGCAGGCATGTTGTCTCCCTCTATGCAGCGGACCTTCCGCGGTGAGGACTCTACCTAAGGGTGGAATCAGTAAGCTTCCCGTATGGCCGTGCTCACTCTCGAGCCGGCACTGTCCGGCGAGCGGAGCCACCGCGGGCCGCTGACAGCATGTCTCTGCCTGCTGCTGATCGTCATGATCGGTTCATCAAGCCTGGTCGCACACAAGAATTTGGATCGGACGATCCCGCTGGATGCGGCTGCTGTTGCGATCGGCCCCGGTGGTGCGCTTGTTGAGGTCGCTGCCGCCGATGCCCTGGTCCCGGGCAGCAGAGTGCTCGCCGGAATGCCGGACAGTCTCGA
>JAICEV010000412.1 GCA_025923975.1 Propionibacteriaceae bacterium | reverse complement strand
TAACGACTGGAACTTGTTTACATCGTCCTGCCCGAACTCATTGTTGAGGAACTGATCAGCCACCTTGGCCAGCGGTTCCTCTGCGAAGACGCCGGTCAGCAGCAATGTCTCCGGGTCTGCCGTGGCGAGGAAGACGGCGTCGACCGGAAGGAGTGCGTGGATGGCCCGCACGACTTCGGCTTGAAAATCTGCGCCACGCAGTCCCAAGGAACAGCGGCGCACCAGATCATCCACACGCCGCGCGACTCCGCGGCTTGCTTCCACACCGCTATCTTCCTCTTGATCGCGGCCCAGAAACATCCCACGTTGGAGGGATGGCGTAGAGGTCACCGGCAGCCGAGCATTGCGGCATGACCAGTTCCAGTAACAAGCAGATCGTCGATGAATTCATCACCGCCCTGTTCACGAATGGGGACCTGACGGCCGTCGACCGGTACCTCGATCCGACATTTGTCGATCATGACCCGCCGCTGCCCAGCTCGCCGGATGGGGCGGAGGGCGTGCGCCAGGCAGCCAAACTCTTCCGACAGGCCTTTCCTGACTGGCGAAGCGATGATCTGCATCTGATCGCCGAGGGCGATCTCGTTGCCGAGCATTTCGTGGCACATGGCACTCACCGTGGATCTGTGATGAGCGAGTCCCCGACCGGGCAGGACGTGGTGCTCCGCGGAGTCAACATCTTCCGCATTACCGACGGCAAGATCGTGGAACGGTGGGGGCGGCTCGACGATCTGGGTCTACTGCGACAACTCGGGCTCGTGTCAGAACCGGCTGCCACCAGTGCGGATACCTAATCAAACACACGATCTGGCCTTCAGCGAACGGCAGTAGCAGCTAATTCCCCTCAGCCGACTTGTCAGCGCCGGTGGTCGGCATAACGGCCACTGACGCTGACAAGTCGGTATCCGTGTGCCGACGGGGCATGGCCGGCGAACGGAGTGCCGCGCGGCTTGTGCTCGTGTTTCGGTAAACCCATGGCAGGCTGGGCTGGTTAGGGCTGCACCGTGCGGCGGATTTCCGGACCAGAGGAGTGACAATTAGCAAATTCGAGCTGTACAAGGATCCTCACGGCGCCTTTCGTTGGAAATTGAAGTCCACGGAAGGACGAATAATCGCTGTGAGTGCTGAGGCACACCAGACAATGGCTGATGCGCAGCAGAATATCGCGGCTGTGAAGCGGGAGGCTGGCGTCTCCGATATCGACGACCAGACGGGGACGACCTTCTAACCTTGTCGTTGGCGCGTCACTCAAGCGAGCCACCTACTTGCTCAGGAGGTCTCGGAGAACCTGTAGTTGGTTCGTTGCCTCAATCTCAATCGATCGTTCAGTACCGTCGGTATTACTCAGGTAAAGGTTAATAAATACCGGCTGGCTCGATAGATTACTGGAGCCCGAGTGCCTTACAAATACCTCGGTTAATACTGGCGGCGCGTCAGAGCCCATTAATACTTCTGGGTTCTCTACGTATGCGACCCATCGAGCGCCCTGAAGCATCGCGTTATGATGCATTTCACAAATGATCTTCTCGTCATTCTCGCCCGCTCCGCTCGGAATTAGGAGTCGCCGTAAGCCGGGCTGGTCGCAACGCAAGACGTCACAGGTCGTCATCTCTACACATTACCGTGTGTTCCAGTGCGTCCCGCCGTCCCAAAATATGCATTCATAAACTACAAGCAAAGAAGCGCCGGTCGATGACCGACGCTTCTTTAGAACGTTGACCGCTTAGAGGGCGCGAACTTTGTCCGCCTGCGGACCCTTCGGACCCTGCTTTGTCTCGAACTCCACGCGCTGGCCCTCGTCCAGGGAGCGGTAGCCAGCCGACTCGACGGCGCTGTAGTGAACAAACACGTCCGCGCCGCCACCATCGACCTCAATGAAGCCGAAGCCCTTCTCACCGTTGAACCACTTGACGGTTCCTTGTGCCATGAAACATCTCCTAGCATCCAGAAGTCGCACCGCGCGACTCCCGACCACTGTCGGACGCCAGACCTGGCCGACGCCCACGCAAAATCCCGGGGGCGTAGCACTGACCACGGCTCAAGAATTGCAACAGCCCTCCCACTATGCCAGATATTCTTGGGAACCGAAAATCTCCGGCGGTTACAACGCGCGCCGCTGCGCAACAAGTGGGCACAGGAACGGGTCTCTGCCCCGCAGTCCGACGCTATTGAGGTATCGGATGATGACACCGTAAGACTGCCACAGCGTCATCTGGGTATATGGCACGCCTTCGGCCGCGCAGTAGGCGGCGACTAGGGGTTGCACCTTGCGGAGGTAAGGGCGGGCCATCGAGGGAAACAGGTGGTGTTCGATCTGGAGGTTGAGGCCGCCCATGAGGATCGACATGAAGCGTCCGCCGCTGATGTTGCGACTCATGAGGACCTGACGGCGCAAGAAGTCCAACTTCAGTTTCGGGGAGACAAGCGGCATGCCGACGTGGTTCGGCGCGAACGATGAGCCCAGGTAGAGGCCGAAGACGGCCAGCTCGACGACGAGAAAGGCCGCGGCCTTGCCCGGCGACAACACCAGGAACGCGAGAGTGACGAAGCCGGCGAGGCGGACCGTTAGTAAGGTGAATTCGACCCATCGGCGCTCCACCGGCCCCCGCTTCACGACGCGGCGAAACCCCTCTAAGCGGAGTGAGAGGCCTTCAAGCATAAGGACCGGGAAGAAATACCAACCTTGGTGGGACACCAGCCACTTCATCAATCGGCTACGGGGCCGGGTTGCCTGCTCAGGGGTCATAGCGATCACGCCCAAGGCGACATCGGGATCGGAACCGACCTTGTTCGGATTCGCGTGGTGTCGGTTGTGCTTGGTACGCCACCAGCCGTAGCTGATGCCGACGAGCAGATTCGCGATGACCAGGCTGGTCCAGTCGTTCCACCGACCGGACTTGAAGATCTGGCGGTGGGCTGCGTCGTGGCCGAGGAACCCTAACTGGGCCATGATGATCGCGAGCACACCGGCGTTGATCAGTTGCCACCAGCTGTCCCCGATCCAGATGAAGGCGAGTACCCAGGCGGCCAGAATGACCAGGGCGCCGATCAGTTTGGTCCAGTAGTACCCGTACCGGCGACGCATGAGACCCAGGTCGCGTACGCGGCGGGTCAAGGCTGTGAAGGAGCTGACCGCTCGGACGTTTGTGGCTGAGCTCGGCGTAGCCGAGACCGGCGGGCTGAGAGTAGAGGTCATGGGAGGGGGAGCCGTTCGCAGCGGACTTCCCGGAAAGAGTCTGGGCGACAGCGGGATTGCCTCGTGAGCCGCGGCAAGCGAACACGGCGACTCAGGCCCCAGACCGACTGCGAGATGCAGTGAACCGATACTACCCAGTGAACCCCAAACTTAATCGGCGCCAAGGGTCGCTCGAAGATCATTTTTCGGCATCGCACCACCGCGATAGGCTTTCCCCGATAGCCGGTCAAGACAAGGCTGGCCGGGGCCGCGAGCATCGGAGAGGGCCATGGACTCCGACAACAATCCCGAGATCGGGTCGTCCGGTCGCGACGGTCAGGATGAGACC
>JAICEV010000411.1 GCA_025923975.1 Propionibacteriaceae bacterium | reverse complement strand
GCCGCCATCCGGAAGTGAGTCGAGGCTCACATGCTCGAATGTGAACACCATGTTCAGCTCATGATTTGCCGGATCAGTTGCCCGCCGAGCCATCTCAACCGTTGAGCCCGGCATCTCGCCGACAGTGAGCAGGTTCCGCGCATCCAAACCCACCTCAGCGTTCATTTCGGCGAGGAACTCGTCAAGTCGCGGACCATTCGCAGTGAAGAAGAAACTTGATACGCGGGTCCGGCCCGGCGCTGGCACACCGTCACCGAGCTCATGTTTGGAGATGAGATTGATCACATCCATGCGGAAGCCGTCCACGCCCCGATCAACCCACCAGTTCATCATGTCGTAGACCGCCCGCCGCACTTCAGGGTTCTCCCAGTTCAGGTCGGGTTGCTTGGGGCTGAACACATGCAGGTAGTACTCCCCGCTGCGCTCGTCGAACTGCCACGCGGAGCCACGGAACGCCGATTCCCAGTTCGTCGGCTCGGCACCTTCGCTGCCTGGCTCGAAGCCCGTACGGGCAGGCCGCCACCAGTACCACTCTCGCTTGGCCGATCCGGGATCGCGAGACTCGATGAACCACGCGTGCTCATCGGAAGTGTGGTTCACCACCAGATCCATGACGATCTTGATGCCCCGCTCGTGGAGACCGGCGATGAGGCGGTCCAGGTCCTCGAGAGTGCCGAAGATCGGGTCGACGTCGAGGTAGTCGCTGATGTCATAGCCGTTGTCATCCATCGGCGACGCATAGACAGGCGACAGCCACACTACGTCGACTCCGAGCTCGACCAGATAGTCCAGGCGCGAGGCAATTCCCTGAATGTCACCGAATCCGTCGCCGTTGCTGTCTGCGAAGGAGGGCGGGTAGATCTGATAGACCACCGCCGACTTCCACCAATCGGTCGGTCGGTCAACGGAAACAAGGGCGGTCTGTTTCGGCTCGGATGTCACACATCCGATCCTTCCACAGCGATGCCGAGGCGCTGTGTGATCGCCTTGATCTCGGCGGCCAGGTTGGTCCGGGCAGCATCGCTCAGCTGACGTCCCTTGCTGGTGCGGAAGATCTCGCGGTCGGAAAGCTCTGTCAGCACAGCGAGCCGTCCCGCCAGAAATTGCTCTTCCGGCACCTGGGCGTACTCCTCCCGTACGGCAGCGACATAGTCGGCATAGTCCGCTGGCTCGGAGGCGAGGATGGCAAGATCCGCGTCGCACAACAGTTCGCCCTCTGGATCTCGTGGACCGGGCAGATGCGTCTCAGTCAGCCGGACCAGCCGCGCGATCTGGTTCAGGTCCTCCTGCTCCAGCCCAACACCGCTCAGCTGTCGCAGCGCCAGCCGCGCCGAGGCCTCCTCGTTGCTGACCTGGCCGGGCGGAATGGCGTACACGGCATCGTGGAACCAGGCCGCCAGCTGCACCAGGAAGACGTCATGATCATCAGCCAGCTGGTCGATCATGGTCAATACGTACAGCAGGTGGTTGGTGGTGTGATAGCGCCGGTGCGGTTCGCTATAGCGAGTGATCAGGTTCTCCCCGAGCTCCTGCTGCCGCGGGAGGGTGGCATTCCAGCGCGCCAGGAGCTGGGACTTCTGATCATCAGTGGGCATCGGGTCCTCCCCGGTTCGGTCTCCGGTCAGTCAGGTACCGCGCTGGAATTGGTACCTCGCGGCGCCGATCCCAGGGTCGTTGCCAGCCAGCAAGATCGAGTACGCCGTCCAATAGGTGAGCCGTCAGTCCCCAGATGAGGTGCCCGTTCACCTCGAACGCCGGTCCGGTGTATCCCGATGGATGCGTGACCAGGGCACGATGCGCGGGATCAGTGAGTACGGCGACCGGCACGATATCGATCGATGCTGCCTCCCGGGAATCCATCACCGCAACCGGACTCGGCTCCCGCCACCACGCGATCACTGCCGTGACATCGAATCCGCTGACCTCGACGTACGCCGGCGGCAGCATACCGAGCACCTCGATTCCGCTGCGGTCGACGCCGGTCTCCTCTGTGGCCTCACGTAGCGCTGTCTCGGCAAGATCATGATCGTCCGCGTCAGCGGCACCCCCAGGAAACGCAATCTGTCCGGCGTGCGCACGCATGCCAGCGGCCCGCTCCACGAACATGATCTCCGGACCTTCCGGGCCATCACCGATCAAGATCAACACCGCAGCCGGCCGTGCTCCGATTCCTGGCCGGATGGCAACCACCTGGTCCAACCTGGATTGCTGGGCCAGCGCTTCGGTCAGGTCGTTGAGCCACCTAGGTCGCTCGTCGCGCGCGTCGGTCATGACGTAACTCCGAGGTACTTCTGCGCCATGTCGCGGATCTCTTGAGCGGAGCTGAACGGTCCGGCATGACGGTAGGCGATGGTGCCGTCTGGGCGTACGAAAAACGTCTGAGGCGGACCCGTGATTTGAAGTTCGGAACGCAGCACAACATCTGGATCCGCCATTTGCGGGTATGTCCAAGCGGATAGTTGCGCAAACTCGATAGCGAGATCTGGTCGTGGGTCAGCGTGATCAATTCCGATGATCATCAGCTCGGATTTGTTTCCGGTGGCCACTTCGGACAAGTAGGGAGCCTCCGCTCGGCATGGTTCGCACCACTGCGCCCAGATATTGATCATCATCGGCTTGCCGCGCAGCCCGGCAAGCCGCACTTCACGGCCGCCGCCGAGACAGGGCAATACGACATCAGGCAGTCCGGATGGCTCAGCCGTGACCTCAGGATCTGACTTTGGACAGTCAGCAATGCCTGCCGCTTTCTTCATGGCGGCCAGGTCTGCCGTCACCTCTGGAGTCGGTAGCGCCGCGGTTGGTGACTCGACTGGCGTAGGGGGTCCGCCAGGAATCGGCGACCCGCTGCAACCAGCCAGCATCACCGCGAGCATGGCGGCGGCTGTCAGCCCGGCCCAGCGAAATTTCCGACCAATGCGGAGTTTTCGACCACGGGTGCCGCGTCTGGATGCCGAATTTCCGACCGTTGCGGAGTTTTCAACCTTTGGAGTCCGAAGCTTCCGCGTCCCCTGCGTCCAGCTCGAATTTCCGACCAATGCGGAGTTTTCGACCACAACCGCCGCCTCGGCAGCTCGAATTTCCGACCACTGCGGAGTTTTCGACCACAGCCAGCCGGGGATGGGGCCACGCACCCTGATCATCCCCGCGGCTCCCGAACCAGCTTGGCTGCCTTGATCGGGTCGGTCTCTCCTTCCCCATACGAGGGGCACCAGCGAGCGATGGGGCAGGCGCCGCACGCAGGGTTCCGCGCATGACAGCGCCGTCGGCCATGCCAGATGACGTTGTGGCACAGCTGCGTCCAGTCCTTGGGCGGAAAGAGTGCGCCGACTGCGACTTCGACCTTGTCCGGATCGGTTTCCGTGGTCCATCCGAAGCGGCGGACCAGCCGCCCGAAGTGAGTGTCCACGGTAATGCCGGGTATGCCAAACCCGTTGCCTAGTACCACATTGGCGGTCTTGCGACCGACGCCGGGGAGAGTCACTAGATCCTTCATACGCTTAGGTACTTCACCGCCATATCGCTCTGCCAG
>JAICEV010000410.1 GCA_025923975.1 Propionibacteriaceae bacterium | reverse complement strand
GCACCTGTACTGGGGTCGAGAGTGGTATGTGTGGAACAACGACGGTGACAAGGTGATCCTGAGGCGCGCCGACGGCTCTCTGAAGGACACCTGCACCTACAGCGGTGCCGGCAGCAAGAAGTACTGCTAGGCAGGCGGCCACTCTGTGTCAGTGGCGCTCTTCGAGACCGACTGCGTCGCGTAGTCGGGTCACCGCTCCTTCCGCTGCGGGGTGGCACACTGTTGGCGTCATCCAAAGGTGAACACGAAGGTCTCGACGCCCGAGTCGAGGAATTCGATCTCGAACAGCCGCCCGCCGATCTGTGAGGGCTGGCGAATGAGTTGGTACATCCGCTGGTAATCGGCGGTGCCGTTGCCGCTCTCGTCGATGTCGACGCCGCGCGCGCGCCCCGGGGGCCCGCCGTCGAGGCGCACCTTGAAACGTACGGGCGGGCGGCCAACCGGTGGCCCCATCACGAGATGGAGGTCACGACTGTGGAACTGATACCAGATGGAACCGCCCGGCTCGTTGAGCACAACGGGCACCTGGCCGATCGCCCAGTCGCCAGACAGTGCCCAATGGTTGCGCGGCAACTCGGCCGGCGCCGAGTAGACGTGGCTCTCGTCCGGCACGACGCCGCCGGGCGAGGCGAAGCCCACCGCCCGTTCGTAGCCGAGGTAGGTCTCCGGTGAGCCCAAGCTGGCCCAGTCGGCCGCGGCTTCGACACCGTGCGGCTCGATTCGTACCAGTCCTTGCTCGACGTCGACACCCGCCTCGCGCAAGAGCATCTGGAGCACCATCTCGGATTCCTCGTACTCACCCTCCCCGAAGTGGTGGTGCCTGATCCGACTACGGGCGTCGACGAAGTACAGAGCGGGCCAGTAGTGGTTGTCGAACGCCCGCCAGACCGCGTAATCGTTGTCGACCACCACCGGATAGCGCACGTCCTTGTCCTTGATGGCGCGGTCCACGTTGTCGAGGTCGCCCTCGAACTCGAACTCAGGCGTCTGCACGCCGATGACGGCCAGCCCTTTGTCTGCGTACTTCTCGGCCCACGCTCGCACGTAGGGCAGCGAGCGAATCCAGTTGATGCAGGTGTAGGTGCCGAAGCTGATAAGCACCACGCGACCCCGGAGGTCCGCACGGGTCAGTGGCGCGGTGTTCAGCCATGCGGTCCCCCCGTCGAATCCAGGCAGCTCCCCTTCGACGGGGAACTCGTTGCGATGACGAAGCATGACCGGCTCCGATTAGCGCAGCGACTTGAGCGCTACTTGCAGCTCGGACAAGAACAGCTCTGGTTCGGTCCGTGCGCCCGTCGTAGCAACGTCGGTCATGGGGTTTGCTCCTTCTCTACTAGCGGTCTTCAGCCTCTCTACCTGTCGGGATTCGGATCGGCCGGTGACTATCCGGTTCTCATCGTGCCGACGCTCGGCGCGTCAGATGGCACGAGGTGCGTCCTCTCCGGTCCGCCAGTACCAATCCGCTACCAGGAGTAAATCGGATCGGAGATGTCGACCACAAGGACGGAGCGTTTGGGGTTGGCGTACAGCCAGTGCCGGACGATGCGACCCCACGCGCCGCCCTCGTCGGAGCATCGCCCAGCCTTTGGCAACGCCCGCCCGCATTTTGGACAACGCCGGGCTGGCATGCGCGGGTTGACGTGCGCATCCGGGGGATATCCGACGTATTCGGTGCCCGGCAACGCATTGCCGTCCTGGTCCCTCTCGATGAACACTGGCAACTGACCGAGCCTGAATCGCTCGTGCCGTGCACACCTGATGCCCGTCTGCCGGTCGATGTACATATCAGTGCAGACGACCCGAATGAATAGACGTCCGGAACGGTGTTTGCTCATTTCGCCGCCTTGGCCTTCCCAGCTTCATCCTGCTCCGCAAAGGGCTCGCACAGGCGTTTCCGGAGCATGGTCTGCACGCTGTCGTCTAGCGTTTCGAGACCTGATTTGCCCGTCGCCGAGCTTCCATTTCGCATGCCGTGGTTTGCATGGCCTGGGCTTTGACGCGCTCAGCCGGTGCGGCTTACTCACGGCTTTCCACAATCCAGCTCGGCCAGCACTGACTCCAACTGCTGCCCCCGCCCTGCCGCCTCACATACTTCGGATGCTGCCGCCAGCTTGGCCCGCAACCGCTGCATTTCTCGGGTCTCGGTTGGGGCTGCTGCTCCGGCTGGCCCAGCCCATGGGTTGACAGTGGGCAGAGTAGGACGCCGCTGCGCTGGTCGGCTATTGGCAGGTGGGCTCCGCCGCTGGCGCTGGACCGGCTTGCCGAGTCGTAGCAATATCGCATGGCATAACCAACCAATCGCGAATGCGGCAATGATTGAGGTGGCCTCGTTCATGATCTATTGCATAGTGAAAGGCGACCAATTGTCTAGCACTAAAGAAGATGAATAAAATGCGAAATCAATTGGACCAAATGATTAACGGAAGAAAAACGCAAAAGAAACTCGTCAAAGGGCCGGAAGTGAGGCCCCGACGGGTCCGCATTCAGAACCGGTCTGAAGGCGCCCGATGCCTAGCGCTTATCTTGGCGAGGTCGGGCTCCTGCCAGGCTCTTCAACCGCGCGGTCACCGAGCCACACCGAACTCCGTGGTTCGACCGGGACGCCGTGGGCTGCACCGCGGTCGTAAAGGATCGTGTCGCCGAATTTTGGGCATGGACCAGGGACTCCTACGGGGGCGATCGCTCAGCGGGACTGCAACCCTAGTAACGTCATTTCCCTCAAACGGCAGGAGATGCCCGTGTCTGTTTCGAGCTCCAACAAGTCGACCACATCGGTAGCCGAAGAGAGAGTTATCCGGCCATTTAGCATTCAGGTGCCGCAGGAGGAGATCGACGAGCTACGGCGGCGCGTGCAGGCGACGCGATGGCCCGAAAGGGAGACCGTCTCCGACGGATCACAGGGCGTGCAGCTCGCGACGATGCAGGAGCTCGTGCGTTACTGGGGCACTGAGTACGACTTCGGAAGGCTCGAGACGAGGCTGAACGCGTTCCCGCACTTCATCACCGAGATCGATGGCCTCGACATCCACTTCATCCACGTCCGCTCGCCCCATGAGAAGGCGTTGCCGCTGATCATTACGCACGGCTGGCCAGGTTCGGTTGTCGAGATGCTGAACGTCATCGGCCCGCTGGCCGACCCGACCGCACACGGCGGCAACGCCGAGGACGCGTTCGACGTGGTGGTTCCCTCGATGCCTGGCTACGGATTCTCTGGGAAGCCGACGGCTACCGGCTGGGACCCGGTACACATCGCGGATGCCTGGATTACGTTGATGAAGCGTCTCGGATACACACGATTCGTCGCGCAAGGCGGCGATTGGGGTGCACAGATCACGGATGTGATGGGTGCAAAAGCGCCCCCGGAGCTGCTCGGCATCCACTCCAACATGCCCGGCACAGTTCCATCCGACGTTGCGAAGGCGCTCTACTCGAACGTCCTCGGGGCCGGCGACCCCCCGCCGTCCGGGCTGTCAGCTGATGAGCAACGCGCGTACGACCGGCTGAGCTTTCTCTACACGAAGGGCATCGGCTACGCACTCGAGATGG
>JAICEV010000409.1 GCA_025923975.1 Propionibacteriaceae bacterium | reverse complement strand
CCACACGGCCTTTTCATCGACCGCTCCCCGGCCGGTCGGGAGGCTACTGTGGCCTGGCCCAGTCTCGACCTCAAGTTCCAGAACGACACCAAGTACGGCGTGTTGGTGCAGGCCTACATTGTGAAAGGGACGCCGAGCCGCAGCGGATCGATCACAGTGAAGATGTGGTCGACGAAGACCTACGACAAGGTCGCGGCGACCCGTCCCATCAAGTCGAACTTCACGACTGGGCGCGACATCAAGGATGACTCGAAGGATTGCGAGGCGACGAGTCCAGTCCGGGGTTTTGATGTCCGTTATCAGCGGCTGTTCTATCAGGCTGGCTCGGTGGTACGCCGGGAGAACTTCAACTGGCGCTACTCACCGACCAACCGGGTGATCTGCAAGAAACCCTAGAGTCGCTGAACTGACTGCCGCGGAGTGCCGTCACTGAGCCGGGGCTAGATAGACATAGCGGTGGTGGTGGACGAGGCCGAGCCTGGTGTACGCGGCAAGGGCTGACTCGTTGGCAATCCCCACTTGGGTGTAGACATAGCGCGCGCCCTGCCGAGCTGCCCAGTGACCGAGGGCAGCCATGATCGCCGTTGCTAGGCCCCGTCGGCGATGATCAGGACGTGTCCATATCGCTGCCAGTCCCAGCCAGTCCTTTGTTCGGTGCCCGCGCGCAATGGCGACAAGTTCGGAATGATCGTCTGGTCCGTGGCCGACGACGGACGCGAAGGCTCGGGGGTGACTGCCTTCCAAGATCATCCGGACAATAGCGGCATCGGCCGAGTTCGGCCGACTCTGCTGATACGCCTCCATCCAGTCCGGCCCCAGCCTCTCGCTGATCTCCACCGCAGGCTTCAGGGGCCAGTCCGCCAGGGCGTCGGCCAACCGGCTGACCAGAACGGCTGTCGGCTGATCGGTGGTCACCCAGCCCAAGCCTCGCAGCGCCCGCTGCTCGGTCGAGTCCTCGATCACTTGCGCCATGGGAGCGATGTCGTGGGCGACCGCGAAACTGATGATCTGCTCGGCGGCTTGCCGGATCGGCATGCCCGGATCACCTACCGCATGGCAGGAGTTGGCGCGCCGGGTAAAGCCGCCTGCTGCCCGAAGGGTCCACTCGCCGAGGGGCTCGTGCCACCCCAACCAGCCCAGCAACGCATGCCGCTGCAGAACGGCCGCGGAGATCCGCCGGGGATCAGGTCCACCGGCTGCTGCAGGGGCATGGCGGGCGGCAATGATCGTGGATCTCAAAATCACGTGCGAAGCCTGGTCGATGCTTGACAGCCGCACCGAGGTTGGGTCCAGCGTCTCAACCCAGCCGATGACATCGGTAGCCGAACCGTCGGGCAACCAGTACCTCACCACCCATCGTTGGCCGGGGAGCGCACCGGCCAGTGGGTCGCTTCTCCGACCAGCCACCAAACCTGCCTTTCGTTGCTGGACCTTAGTAAGCATCGTTGCCGAGAGGCGTGATACTAGGCGATGACGATCGCGTTGCTCGCTGTGGCGGCGACGCACTTAGCAGAATTCAAGGAGCGACATCTGTGACGTATGTCATTGCACAGCCATGTGTGGACTTGAAGGACCGTGGATGCGTCGAGGAATGCCCAGTCGACTGCATATATGAGGGTAGGCGGATGCTCTACATCCACCCTGACGAATGCGTTGACTGCGGGGCATGCGAGCCGGTGTGCCCGGTGGAAGCGATCTTCTATGAGGATGACACTCCGGAGGAGTGGAAGGAGTACTACACCGCCAATGTCGACTTCTTCACAGACCTCGGTTCCCCGGGCGGCGCCGCAAAGCTCGGTGTGATCGACAAGGATCATCCGCTGATCGAGAGCTTGCCCCCACAAGAGCACGACGAGTGACCACTGGGCCGTGTTGACGGAGGTTCCGCCGCGACGCGCCAGGCTGGGCCTCCCGGACTTTCCCTGGGACACGCTTGCCGCTGCCAGGGCGACAGCTGCGGCTCATGCTGACGGGATCGTCGATCTGTCCATCGGGACCCCGATCGATCCCACACCGGAACAAGCCAGGCTGGCGTTGTCGCGTGCGGCCAATAGTCCGGGATATCCACTCACGTCGGGCACAAGCGCCCTCCGGGAGGCACTTGCGTCGTACCTGACCCGGCGCTGGGGGGCGGTTGGACTATCTCCTGAGGACACCCTTCCGGTCATTGGCACTAAGGAACTGGTCGCCTGGCTGCCGACCTTGCTCGGGCTCGGCACTGATGATCTTCTGGTTTACCCGACGATGGCATATCCGACCTATTTGGTGGGTGCGACGATCGCCGGCTGTCGGGCAATTGCCTGCGACGACCTCGATGAGCTCGGTGACGAGCGGCCGGCGCTGATCTGGATCAATTCACCATCGAACCCGACCGGTCAGATCCTCGATATGGAGGCGCTCAAGCATCGGGTGAGCTGGGCCCGTAAGCGTGGCGCGCTGGTTGCCTCGGACGAATGCTATGGGGAATTCGGTTGGGAGGCTGAACCGATCTCGGTGCTGCATCCTTCCATCAATAACGGCCGATGCAATGGTTTGCTTGCTGTGCACTCGCTCTCTAAACGCTCGAATCTGGCGGGCTACCGGGCAGGCTTCGTCGCCGGCGATCGAGATGTTGTGGCTGACCTGCTGTTGGTCCGTAAGCACGCTGGGATGCTGGTTCCTCGTCCGGTCCAGGAGGCGATGATCGATCTGCTGAATGATCATGATCATGTCGAAGAGCAACGAGCACGGTACCTCAGGCGCCGCACCATGTTGTGGCCGGCGCTGGAAGCGGCCGGCTTCCGGATCGAGCACTCTGAGGGAGCCATCTACCTGTGGGCCACCCGTGACGAGGACTGCCATACTTCGGTGGATTCACTGGCCCGCATGGGAATCCTGGTTGCGCCTGGAGACTTCTACGGTCCTGCCGCGACAAGGCACGTACGTGTCGCGCTGACAGCAACCGATGAGCGGGTTGCTGCAGCCGCAGCGCGTCTGTTCGACGCTCACGGCTGAGACCGCGGACCTGGCCAAAGTCAGCCATCCAACGGGCGCCAACTCTGCCACGTTTGCACGTCCTGGCGCTTGTGATCAAATGTGACCCACAAAGGCCGAGCCTGTTGGCGCGTTTAGGCGCCTGTGACCAGATACGCACCAAGCATGGCGAGTCAGCGAACCGTGATTTCGATGCGCAGCTTATTGAGCTTTGGAGAGGCCTCCTGCCAGTCCGGAAGGTTGAAGTCCTGCGTTTGCCAAGACCTGTTGCCAATCTTGACGTTGGTCACGCCATAGAGCTGGGCATTGGCGACCGCGAAGTGGGCGTACGCCCAAGCCCGCCGCTCGCCAGTGGCACGAATGGTCACCACGGAATCCTCAGCGGAGTCGTCGAGGTTTCCGAACGTACGCTGCAGCGAACTGCGCAACCCCTTGGTGTCTCCGGTGGTGCCGCTACGGTCCAGGCAGCTGAACCCGGCCGCCGATTGACCGCTGAGCGCGCTGGCGAGGATCCGGGCGTCGGCTTCATGATCGCGGTAAGCCTCCGGATATCCGCTGAACTGGATTTTTTGAGCCACGTCGTTG
>JAICEV010000408.1 GCA_025923975.1 Propionibacteriaceae bacterium | reverse complement strand
CGAAGAGATCCTGCGTGCGCTGAGCCTCGGCGGTCTTGCGCTGCTCGTCCTCACCCCGTGGGTGGCACTGGCCGTCATCGTGTTGCTCGCCGTGGTGGTGGTGTCGTATCGGCAGACCTGTTACGCATACCCGAACGGTGGTGGCGCGTACGCGGTCAGCCGGGAGAACCTGGGGAGTAACGCGGCTCTGGTGGCGGCCAGTGCCTTGCTCGTCGACTATGTGCTCACTGTGGCGGTCTCGGTGGCAGCGGGAGTGGACGCGATCACCTCTGCCGTCCTGAGCCTGCGGCCGCATGCGGTGGCACTCTCGCTGTTCTTCGTTGCGGTGCTCGCCCTGATGAATCTGCGAGGGGTCAAGGAGTCTGGGACAGTCTTCGCGATCCCGACGTACGGCTTCATCGCAGTAGTCTTCGGCATGATCGGCTGGGGCTTCTGGCGGCTGCTGACCGGAGCTGCACCCGTTGCCGAATCTGCCTCATTTGCGATCACCCCGAGTCACTCCGTCGCGGGTGCGGCGGTTGTGCTGATCGCGCTGCGGGCGTTCGCACAGGGCTGTACCGCACTCACTGGGGTTGAACAAGTCAGCAACGGCGTCCCGAGTTTCAGGCCGCCCAAGTCACGAAACGCGGCTGCGACACTGGGAGCAATGGGTGCCCTGACGATTGGCATGTTCGCAGGCCTTACCGCACTCGCCTTGATCGCTCATGTCCGCGTCGCCGACGACCCAAGCCTGCTGATTGAGGCACCAGAGGGGTATCAGCAACGCACAGCCATTGCCCAGGTGGCCGGCGCCGTTTTCGGCCACCACTCCGTTTTTTTCCTGCTGGTGCAAGCGTTTACTGCAGCCATCTTGGTGCTCGCAGCAAACACCGCCTTCAATGGTTTTCCTATTCTCGCCTCAATCCTTGGCCGCGACGGATAACTGCCTCGCCAGTTCGGCCGCCGCGGTGACCGACTGGTCTTCAGCAACGGGATCATCATCCTGGCGACACTGGCAGGGCTGTTGATTTGGGGCTTCGACGCTTCGACCAGCCGGCTCATCCAGCTCTACATCATCGGGGTGTTCGTCTCGTTCACACTAAGCCAGGCTGGAATGGTGCGGCACTGGACCAACCAGCTGCGCGGCGCTTCGCAGCAGGCCCGAGCAGGCCTGCATCGGGCGAGATTGATCAATGCCGGTGGGGCGATCCTCACTGGTCTGGTGCTGGTTGTCGTCTTGATCACCAAGTTCACCCATGGCGCCTACCTCGTCGTGATCGCCATGCCAATCCTCTTCGTGCTGATGAAAGCGATTAGTCGGCATTACCGACGTGTGGGCGAGGAGTTGGCACCCTGGCCGGGCGGCATTTCGCTGCCGTCGCGGATTCACGCTGTTGTTCTGGTGTCGCGCCTGGACCAACCGACACTGCAGGCACTCGCGTACGCCAAGGCGACTCGACCCCATACGCTGACGGCGCTTACGGTCGCGACCGTGGAGGCGGAGATTGAGGAGCTGGAGGCGCAGTGGGCAGAGCGCGACATTCCGATCTCACTGACTGTCGTCGATGCGCCGTATCGGGACATCACCGGCCCAGTGCTTCACTACATAACTGAGCTACGTGCCAACAACCCGCCCACTCTGGTCGTCGTCTACATCCCGGAGTACGTGGTCGGGCGCCCCTGGGAACAACTGCTCCACAACCAAAGCGCGCTGCGGCTCAAGGCCAGGCTGTTGTTCCAGCGCGGCGTGTTGGTTACCAGCGTGCCCTGGCAACTTCGGTCCAGCCGTCGTGACCTACAGAAAGAGCAGCAGGCACTCGAGCCCAGCGATGTACGTGCCGCCGATCTGCAGGAGGAGCTGGTGAAAACCCGGTCGCGGACAGAGTCACCATCTGACACGTCGGGTTTCACCAGATCCGACGAAGACGGCGGCGACCAACGAACATCGCAGGAAGCGGAGTGAGCAATTCAAAACAGCGCTCGCTCGGAGGCAAGATCGTGATTTCATCCCGATCACCGGGGATATCGCGTCGGCGTATCTGGGCCGGCCTTGGCAGTGGAGCTGTCAGCCTGGTCCTGCTCACCGTCGCGCTGGTTGCGCTACGCCGTTCGACAGGCTCAGTGGCACAGGCTGTTGAGGCTCATCGCGATGGCCACATCACCTGTATCGGGTGAGGACGCGCGAGGCCCCGGTGCGAGACGATCGGATCGTCGGACCGTGAGACGCTTCGTCCACTCAGGGGCGTGGGCACTGGCGGCCGGAGGCTTGGAGGAGTGAGGGCAATGTCGGATGGAGGACCAGGCTCGGTAGCCGAGGAAGTGACCGCCGCGGGGTCGCTGACTGATCTCGTGGACAACTATCGGCGGACACGCGGTGTGCTGGAACGCAGCATTCTGCCGCTTGCAACCTCGGTGGATGGACGCCAGTTCACGTTCCAGGCATCCTTGCACGAACTGCAACTTCAGACGGGTGGCTACGTCATCCTCGAGGACGAAGATGGTGACAAGCGGCTGGGCCAGGTCTTGACGATGCGTCCGGACTCGGCTTTTGCACCCGATCTTGGGTTGGAGGCGACGACCTCCAGCATGCTGATGCGCCTGGCGCGCGGTGAAGGCGTGATCTTGGACGGGGATCTACGGCCGTTTCATGACGCGATTGCCAGGCCTGCGGAATCCAGTGAGGTCGATGCATGGTTGGCGCGAGTACGTCCAAACCGCTCGGCGTTGCCGATCGGAGAACTGCTGCTTGCACCGGGAGTGCCGGCAACCCTTGATTCCGGCGGGTTCAACCGGCACACCTTCATGTGCGGTCAGTCCGGCTCCGGCAAGACATACTCACTCGGACTGGTGCTCGAGCAGCTGCTGCTCGGCACGAGCTTGCGCATGATCATTCTCGATCCCAACTCCGACTACATCCGTTTGTCAGAAGTTCGAGAGTCTGCCGACCCGGAGGTCGCCGCAGGGTACGCCGCTGCAGCAAGCGGCGTCTCGGTGTGGCAGAACGATCCCGGAGCGACGCATCCGCTGCAGCTGCAGTTCCTCGACGTCGATTCAGCGGCACAAGCTGCCGTCTTCGGCCTCGATCCGATCCGCGATCGAGAGGAGTACGCCGCACTGTCGGGGATCCTTGCTGCCAGCGAAAAGGGCCATGCTGTGATCAGCGGCCCGGATGCACTGTTGTCATCGGAGAATCCCGAGACCCGTCGGCTGGGCCTACGTGCTGCCAATCTCGGCGTTCTCAATTGGGGCATCTGGAGTCGCGGACGCGGACGGTCATTGGTCGACGAGCTGCAGGAGCCGACTTCCCGCTGCCTGGTCATTGACCTGGGTTCCCTTGACACCATCAACGAGCAGCGACTTCTCTCCGAAACCGTGCTGTCGACGCTCTGGCGCAACCGCTCGCGGCGCCAGCCTTGCCTGATCGTCATTGACGAGGCTCACAACGTCTGTCCGCGACAACCGGGCGACACTGTGACGGCGCTCGCTACCAACTACGCGTCGCTGATTGCGGCCGAAGGCCGGAAGTTCGGGCTCTACCTACTGACCTCGACTCAGCGCCCGCAGAAGGTGCATGACGAAGTGCTG
>JAICEV010000407.1 GCA_025923975.1 Propionibacteriaceae bacterium | reverse complement strand
TGATCCGAGAGATGGTGTCTTTGGAGACCTGGGCGTCATAGATCTCAGCGAAATGCGCCGCGATGTCGCCGGTGGTCAACCCGCGGGCATACAACGACAACACGATCTCATCATGCTGGACAACCGGCGTTGCCGCTTGGCCACGATCACCGGCTCGAAGCTGCCGTCCCGATCCCGCGGTACCTCGACGGCGACCTCACCAGAGTCGGTCAGCACCGTCTTGGTCAGTGCTTTCAACAACCCGCCTGGACCGGTCAACGCGACCCCTTGGGCGCGGGCCTGCCGGACCAGCTCCATGGCGGCGGCAAGCTCCTCAGCAGAGGGCGGATCAGCCCATCTTGTTAGAGGTGGAACAAATCTGTGCCACTTGGTGATCATGACCAATGGTCGACATGCCTATTTGTGGCGGGCCTAGCGTGGGTTTGTGCTGACGGCATTTGAGCTTCAAGCGGTTATGGATGCTGTTCCTCGGCCTATGTCGTATGCGCCTTGGTGGGCGATCTCGACACTACGGCCATCGCCCCGGAAACCGTCTAGCACAGAAATTGTGCGTTCGGAAATTCCGAACGCCCCTACGGGCCTTGTAGCGGCTGTCTCCCGCGATATTGTGCCGGATCGTATCCCGGACGGAGTACACCCCGGCTATCCCAGAGGCTCCTACAGCCGTAGAAAGCCAGCCAGTGGGGTGAGGTTCCGTTTCGATGTCGAGTTTCAGTGTCGCCGTTGGTGGTGGTGGCGGTTGAAAGGTTCGGGTTGGGCCGGTCGGCTAAACCGCTGACTACTTCTCTTACTCGTAAAAGTGTTTGACCCCGGCGAGAGCATTTCTCAGCGTCTCGCACGGGGCCGATTCGGAAGAGGTGAGCTTCCGCCATTTTCAATGGTTCCAGACTTACCCAAATCGGTGAGTTCGATTAGCTGGTCGGCCCGTACGGAATAGCTGTGCCGCGGCGACACTCCCAACCGATCCGCATCCACCGGTCTAGTTCCGATTGGAGGCTCCGATCAGGTCACGGACTGGCGGAATTCCACCGCCTCCCCCGCGATTCGGGCACCCTCCTGAACGTCCAACACCGGGTAGACACTAAATTCGAGGAAGGCGCCGAATATCGCCGTGTCGCGGGCGATCGACGTGACATCCTCCGTCTCTACAACCGCGAAACCGCCCCGCCCGTCCACCCGCCAGACGAACTGAAGAAAATCAGTGCCCTCTGATGGTGTCCACTTGCTGAAGACCTGCAGCGACCGGGCGTCCACTTCCTCAGAGGCATTAGCGCGATTTTCCCATGTCAGGACGTACTTCATGTCAACCTCCAAATCGCAACGCCGTCTCCACCAGACCTCATCCGATCGTCTCACTAAAGCATGCGCAGGTACAGCGTCAGCGTCGGGTCCCAAGCCAACACTCTCATGATCTTGGTTTGGTGCCGCCGACCCTAGTTCATCGAACACACATTCGTATACGCTGGAGTATGAGCACCAAGGATCAGTTGCTCTACAGCGCGCTCCACGGCACTGCCATGCGGTACGCCGCCGAGCGCCGCAACCTAGACGAAGCAATCGAAGAGCTACGCCAGATCGCCGACGGCCGTAACGACATACTCGCCGAGGCCGCCGGGATCACCGCAGGCGCCTGGTATGCGAGCCCAGAGGGACTCATGTTGGCTATGAGCTGGTCGGCTCCGGGATGCTCATCCTCGCCGGAGGCGGCCGCGGATTCCCGATGGACTATGACGAACTGGCGCGCTGGTCCCGAGTCGGATACGAACGGGGCGTGGCTTCGCGGCGTGGGGAACGGTAAGGCCTTGCTCGTCATCATCGGTCTTGACGAGTCGACAGGCGCTCTGGACTGGCGAACTCCTTTGGGCCAGCACCGAAGCATCAACGGCGGATTTCCAGAGCGGACTGCATCCAGCAGATGTTGGCCAGCGAAGTGGTGGGTATTAGAGGGCTCGCCACGTGGTCAACGAAGCCGGAGGTCGTGATGGATTCCCAATCCTTGGTCATCTTCATCTTGTTGCCGTTAGTCGTGGTCGTCCTCGCTGTTACGTTTCTGATCATCCAGCGGGCTCGCAAGAAGCGGGACAAGCTGACGTGAGGCTGGCCATCCAGCTAGCCGCGAATCGGGCCGTTTGGCGGTGAGCAGGGCTTCACCGTGGAGTTCGGCGGATAGGGTTTGATCTTTGGTCGACACATGGCTCAGTGTTACCGGGCAAGCAAGGAGTAAGCAGCCGGACGGGCATCACGTTTAGAGCCCGCCGAGCCTGTGGCGTGACCTGGGGTACCGCAACGGCACGTGGTAACTGCTGCTTACCCCTTAGTCGGCTGTACTCATGCAGTGCAGGCGGCCTGTTTGTCAGCGGTATCGGTTAGCGTCGCGTTGGCGGGCCGACCACGGGGAGGCGGCGTAAGTCCTGGATGCCCTGTCGGCCCGTGACGGTGCCGAAAGGGAGGCGCTGTCGCCGAAACCTGTGTCTCAGGCGTGGAACATGGCAGGGTGCCTGCAGAAGTCTCGCTCGCAGGGCGCTCTGAAGGTCTTCACATCCCCAAGGAACGATGAACACGTGCAAGCAATACAGGCCAAAAGTTCCCCACCTTGGTCGTCGCGCGGAACAACGGCCGCGACGGCCTTTTCAACTTCGTAATATGCACTTTCGAGCTTCTCGAACAGCGGTTTGAGGGCGGCGCGCTGTTCTTCCGTCAACGCCTTCTTTTCGTTTGACATGCCCAACCTCCTGGTATGCGAGAACCTGTATTTAGTTCCAGTGCGGGCCGGTTTCGGTGACCTTCAACAGCCTTCTGCGCTTCTGCATCAGCGGTTGAGGGCGAAGGGCACGACGAGCGGGCTGTGGAATGCGGGTGCGACAGGTCGACTGCTTCGGATGTGGGATCAGGCGCTCGCCGATCTGAGTGCATTCGCCGGTCCACGATCGCGCGCCGACTGGCTACACCAACGGTAGGGCCGTAGCCACAATGGTGTCCACGGCGTCGGTGGTGGGACGTAGCGTTGTTGATGCCTGCTCGGTAGGGAACGGCAGCGCCCCGGAGAAAATCCCCGGGCTCTTCTCCCATGCGATTACGGCTGGTTCACCTGCCGTGCGCGTTCCACCTGCCAGGGCGGTAGCGGATTCGGCGATGATCCGTGTGATCGCCGCGGCTACAGCCGGGTAGTTGGCTGGTGTGGCAACGGTGGTTTGGCTGGCCAGACGATGCGCACCATCGCGGGCAGCGTGTCGGGTTCGACCAGTTCAACCTTTTAGGTGGTCGTGGTTGATCTGGGCAGACGCGAGAGGGGTGGATGATTTGACACGGGTCTCGACTCTTCACAGTCGGGGCTCAGGCCCGGTCGTGTCTCCGCACGGTCGGGCCACTTGTTTCCACGAGGAGCGGACTGGCTCAGATCTGGTGCATATGTTGTGCACCGCGCCGAGTTTTAGGTGAATCTCCTAGTCAGAAAGGTGGGCGATACTGGGTTCGAACCAGTGACCTCTTCGGTGTGAAGCACGCCAGATGGTCGTCGATCCGTATGCCCGGAGCGCCGAAGCTTCCAGGATCGTCCAGGAGCGGTTG
>JAICEV010000406.1 GCA_025923975.1 Propionibacteriaceae bacterium | reverse complement strand
GGAATATGGGGTTTTGCTCTTATGTGGAATAGACGATGGTCGGTCAGGCACAAGTGTCAGCGCCCCATGGCATTGTGACGATCATGGATGACCTGGTACGGGCCATGGAAGCTGCCGCCAGCCCGGAGAATGCTCGTGCGCTAGCGAGGTACTTCAAGGTGGCACCCGGCAGCTACGGAGAAGGCGACATCTTTCTCGGTCTCAAACTCAGCGAGCTGCGTCAATTGGCCAAGCCCTACGTCAGCTCAATCTTCGAGCCGGAGCAGTGGCTTCAGCTGTTGCATAGCCCCATTCATGAGCATCGTCAGATCACCCTGGTGGTGATGAGTGAGCGAGCGAAAAAGCTCACCAAACGCGGCAGCGACGAGGAGTTACGGCTGATCTATGACACCTATCTCGGCAACACCAGATACGTGAACAACTGGGACCTTGTCGATGTCAGCTGCGGCCCGATTGTCGGCGGCTACCTGCTTGATCGCGACCGATCACCGCTCTACCGACTGGCGCGCTCGGACCTGCTGTGGGAGCGCCGGATTGCGATAGTCAGCAGTCAGGCCTTCCTGGCCCGCGGAGAGACGTCCGATCTCTACCGTCTCGCTGAGATCTTGCTGCCAGATCGCCATGACCTGATTCACAAGGCTGTGGGCTGGTCGCTTCGAGAGGCTGGCAAGAAAGTCGATCGTGACGAGCTCCGTCGCTTCCTTGATCAACATGTATCGATCATGCCTCGTACGGCGCTGCGCTACGCGATCGAACATTTCGATCCTGCCGAGCGGCAGCACTACCTAGCCCTGCCCCGCGCGGCGGCTCCAACCCGGGGACGCTAGTCCCTCTGCCAGGAACGCCGCCGGGTACCTGGCGACATCACCGTGGAAAGATCCGGCGCAGTCAGAAAATGACGGTGCTCCGCTGCGAAGGCCGCCAGGATGCCCTTCTTGTTCCGGGTACGACCGGGGTGCGGGATGTCATGGAACTTCTCGTTGAACTGGATGGCGGCCTCGGTTGCGCGGTCCTTGAAGCCTCGCAGGCTGCTCGAATCGACCTGCAGCATCTCGGCGACAAGCGCCATGTCGCCGGCGGCGTCGCGCAGCGCCCGCCAGATTCTGACCCACGAGGCGTCTGCCAGCAGGTTGTCGATGAGCGGAGCCCACTGGAGCCGCCGCTGCCAGGGCATAGGCGTCGGGTTGACGCCGGCACAGACGGACTGGCGATAGCGCACCAGTGTGTCGGGATCGTTCTTCGTCTTGTCCATCAGCGCAGACGCCTTGAACCAGTGATGAGCGGCGGCGGCGTACAGCGTCCGTCCGCTCTCGGTGAACTGGCTGTAGGTGACGATCTGCGTGGCCGGACGCTCGTGGTGGAGGCGGAGCAAGGCGGTTAGACCAGTGCTCGTCTGCGAGCTCAGGTTGAAGTCAACAAAAGCGAGGTCCCAGCACAAACCGCGGTGCAGCTCCATATTCAACACCTCGATCGAAGGAGCCACCGTGAGGTCACCGGCAAATGCGTGCTCAAAATTTGCTCGCTCACCGGGCACGTCGTCCACCAGTAACACGCCATGTGAAGTCATTGCTGGTCTCCGCTGCACTTGATCATCTGTCAACCCGTGATCATCTGCGGACTTCGATCACTTGCCTTCCGGTTGCCAGCGGGCCGTGACAGTCTTGGTAGTCCCGTTCTGTTCGGAGGTCAGCGATCCGGACAGACCGCCCAGGCGACCCGCCAGGCGCGCTGAGCTTGTTCCGGGAGTCTTCCATACTTCCCGTGCCATCGGCGGAGCATCATCAGTCACTGAGATTGCAACCAATGTTCCATCGGGCACGATTGCCACCTGGATCGCGCCGGCTCCGGCGTTCAAGGCATTACCGACCAGGTCATTCAACACCAGTCGTGCAAGATCATGATCGCTGCTGGACAGCCGATCGATACGAATGTCGACGTCGGCCTTGGCGCCGACGGCCCGCGCCAATGTGAGCACCGGCGCTTCCAGATTCTGTACGCTCGTCGAACTGTCACAATCGAGCTTTGCCAGCGTCAGTGTCTCACGCCGCCGGCTGTTGGCTGAGACGGCAAGCTCGTATAGCGAAGGGTTCATGTCGCGGATTTCGCGGGTCCGCTGCTCGATGAGCCGGAGGCTGGTGGAGAGCGCGCCGTGTGTTTCGCTGATGACCAGATCGCGCCCCGCGTGCGACTCCTCCTGAACGAGGATTGGCAATGCCTTCATGATCAAATCAGTGTCTGATATTCGCGAGCCCACGACTGCGAGAGGCATCAACGAAATAGCCAGTGCGGCAAGCCAGCCGTTTGGCTCCCAGTCAGCCGGCAGCGCGATCAGGCAAACCGGCAACGCTGTGATCGGTCCGGCCAGTCGTCGAAATATCTCGTGCCAGGCTGGGGGATCCATCTCGTTGGGGTTGAACCACGTGTGATCGTTGAAGATCAGCAAGGACGTTGTGATCAAGAACACCGTGGCGGCGGCCAACATAATGAGGCGCGCCCAGAGCGGGTCGTCAGTCGCTATCCATGAAGGCACTGCGATCAGCACAAAGGCTTCCGGAATCTCGAAGTACGAACCAAGGCTGAGCCGGTGCCGACCGTCGGTTTTGATCACGTTCCGGAGATAGGCCTTCGACAACCAAAAGCGCGGCTGCGTACCACGCCGCAGGTGCCGTTCGTTGATCCACAGCAGAAAGCTGCCCAGCGAGGCAGCCAGACATAAGGCGATCGCCAGCACGCTTTCCCGACTGCCGATCGACAGCCCGGCGATGGTGACCAAGGCGATCACCCGGACATACCACGCACGCATCGTGTGGTCGGAGGAGCGCCGGGCTAGCGCGAGGTAGGAGATACGGTTTCGCCGATGACGGCTCAGCCTGCCGCCGAAGCTTGTGCCAGCCACGCTTTATCGTGGCGCGATTCTCTGGTACGCGGCAAGCGCTACCCGGCAGTAACGCTATGGCGTGCTGGCACGATTGCGGGATGGGTCATTTCGATCTCTGCATCATCGGTACCGGGTCGGGAAACTCCATCGTCGACACCAGGTTCGACCACCTCACTGTGGCAGTGGTGGAGATGGGAGCGTTCGGCGGGACGTGCCTCAACGTTGGCTGCATTCCGAGCAAGATGCTCGTCCACCCAGCTGATCTTGCAGCCTCCACAGTGCAGGCGGCCAGGCTCGGCGTGGATCTGGACCTCCGCGGTGTCCGGTGGCGAGAGATCCAGGATCGAATCTTCGGTCGGATCGATCCGAAGGCCGCCGACGGCAGAGCCTATCGCCAGCAAAGCGATAACGTCACCGTCTTCGATGCGCACGCACGCTTCGTGGGGCAGCGGGAGTTGGACGTGGGGGCGGCGCAGCCGATTACCGCTGACAAGATCGTGATCGCCGCTGGCAGCCGTCCAGTCATTCCCTATCTGCCAGGGCTGAGCCGGGTGGAATTCCACACCTCAGATACGGTGATGAGACTGCCCGAGCTGCCGCGGTCCATGATCATCGTCGGCGGTGGCTACGTCGCGGCCGAGTTCGCTCACGTCTTCTCCGCATTCGGCACCTCGGTGACTGTGTTGAGCCGCTCTGAGGTCTTGCTGC
>JAICEV010000405.1 GCA_025923975.1 Propionibacteriaceae bacterium | reverse complement strand
GGATCAAGTGGACGCCGTAGTCCCTGATCTCGGTGGCTCTGATGCCGCCCTCGGCTTGACTGTGGATGTGACCGACCCCGTGAGCGTGGAGTCGGCAGTGGCCGAACACGTCAAGCACTTCGGCGGCCTGGACGTGATGGTTGCAAATGCGGGCCTTGCGGTAACTGCGCCGCTTTTGGAGACAACCGCTGAACAGTGGCAGCTGATCATGGACGTAAACCTCAAGGGGGTATTCCATTGCTATCAGTCGGCAGGCCGCCAGATGATCGCTCAGGGTCGGGGCGGCCGCCTTATCGGTGCCGCCTCTGTAGCGTCGCATCGGGGAGGAAAATGGCAGGCCGCGTACTCCGCCTCGAAGTTCGCCGTACGCGGCATGAGTCAGTCGGTCGCGCAGGAGCTCGCTGCACACCAGATCACCGTGAACGTCTACAGCCCGGGCGTGGTACATACTCCGATGTGGGAAGGCATTGATGCGGAGATGACGCGCCGCCGCGGTACCGAACTGGGTTCGGAGATGGCCGGGATGGTGGCCGGAATTCCCTTAGGGCGGCTGGAAACCCCGGCTGACGTGGCAGGTGTGGTGTCGTTCCTCGCCTCGCCAGACGCGGACTACATCACGGGACAGTCGATCGTCGTCGATGGCGGGATGTGGTTTTCATGATCATCGATCACGAGATGGCAACGCCGTAGGTTGGAGAATCGAGTGAAGCTCTACGTGGACACCGCCGATCGCAACGCGGCGGAATCATTGCTAGCGACGGGCCTGTTTCACGGCGTCACGACCAATCCCACGATCTTGCAACGCGCGTCCAAGGGCGTTGCTGATCTTAAGGAGATCTATCGCTGGGCGATAGATGCAGGTGCCGGGGAAGTGTTTTTTCAAGCCTGGGGTGAGGATCCCGCGACCCTTATCGAACGGGGTCAATGGCTTCGTGATCTCGGTCCAGAAGTGGTGGTCAAGTTCGTCGCGACGCGACCTGGCGCCATGGCCTGTGCCGCGCTAGCGGCTCGCGCCACGCCCACTTTGCTCACCGCGATCTACGATCCCGGGCAGGCAATCGTGGCCGCCGCTGCTGGTGCCACCTACATCGCTCCCTACCTGGGACGGCTGAACGACGCTGGCCGCCAAGGGATTGCCGAAGTGGTTGCCATGCATGAAGTGCTCGTGGCAACCGGCAGCAAGACGAAGGTGCTGCTGGCCAGCCTTCGTAGCGTCCCCGACATGGTTGCTCTGGCTCGCCACGGCGTCGACTGCTTCACCATGGCCCCTGATGTCGCAGAGCAGTTCTTTACTGACCCAACCACCGCCGAGGCGGCGCGTACTTTTGAAGATGCAATCCGCGAGACCTCGTCATGACCGTCGACCTCGGCGCCGACCCGGCGGTCGTGGTCGCGGGTGACGCGCTCATCGATCTGACACCCACCACGACAGTTCGTGGCAATCTCGCCTACGAGCCGCACCCGGGCGGTTCCTGCCTCAACGTCGCGGTCGGTCTAGGGCGCCTTGGAGTGCCAACCGCATTCCTTACGAGGCTGTCCAGCGATGCATTCGGACAGATGCTCCGAGCGCAGCTTGCTGACTCTGGCGTGCAGCCAAGCTACTTCGTCGATACCGACGATCTCACGACGCTAGCTGCGGTTCATCTGCGTGGTGGCCAAGCGACGTACTCCTTTCATGCGCACCGCGCGGCCGATCGGGGACTGTTACCGGAGCATCTGGCGTCGCTGCCCGACGAAGCCGCACTCCACACTGGCTCCATCGCTTTGATGCTCGAGCCGGTGGCTTCCACGCTGGAATGGCTGCTGCGGCGTGAGGCAGGACGCCGGGTAATAAGCCTGGATCCCAATGTTCGGCCCGGACTGATCGCTGACCGTGTGGCCTATCTTGACCGTTTCGAGGGCTGGATGCGGTTGATCGACATTATGAAGGTGAGCGAAGAGGATCTGGCCTGGTTGTATCCGCGCCGTTCCCAAGACGACGTCGTGGCGGGCTGGCACGCTGCTGGAATTCCCCTTGTTCTCGTGACGCGCGGCGAACATGGGGCTGTTGCAAGTACACCGCTGGGTTCGGTAAGCGTCGAGGCTCCGCGAGTCGCGGTGGTGGATACGGTCGGTGCCGGGGATGCGTTCATGTCGGGCGCTCTCGCGCACTTACATGAACGACGTCTGCTGTCCCGGGATGGCCTGCGGTCCATGGACGCCGCGGGGCTCGCCGAGCTCTTGGATGCCGCCTGCCTCGTAGCTGCCGATACCTGTACCCGGGCCGGGGCGGAACCACCACGCCGTCGTGATCTTGAGACGCGGCGTCCAGCTGCTCCACGCGAGGTCCGCCTAGGGCTGGCCGACCTTGTCGAGCGTGCCCGGGCGCTGGCGATCCCCGGGCAGCGGCATTTGCTCGGCATCACCGGAGCCCCCGGCGCTGGAAAATCCAAGGTCGCCCAGGAGATTGTCAACAAGCTCGGCCCCGACCTCGCAGCGCTGGTTCCTATGGACGGTTTCCACCTCAGCAACCACACGCTGATCGCACTGGGCCGCCGGGATCGCAAGGGAGCCTGGGACACCTTCGACGCAGACGGCTACGTGCATCTGCTTCGCCGGTTACGAACCCAAGAGGAGGAGATCGTGTACGCCCCGGACTTCGACCGCGATGTCGATGAATCCATCGGTTCGGGGCTGCCCATCCGTCGTGACGTGCCGCTGGTGGTAACTGAGGGCAATTATCTGTTGAGTGAGATCGGCGGTTGGGCCGGTGTTGCATCACTGCTTGACGAGAGCTGGTATCTGCAACTTGACGATCAGACACGCCTGCAACGGCTGAGCTACCGGCATCAAGGGCATGGAATGACGCAGGAGCAGGCTGACACCTGGGCTCGTACCACCGACCAGGACAACGCGGTCCTCATCGAACAGAGCATGCCGCGAGCCGATCTCGTGATCAGGATTGCCGGTTAGCCGTTGAGGTCGGGACGCATCCGGAAGTCATAGTGGTATGGCAACGGCCGGTCGCCGAACGCCGCGCGCCACAGCTCGCCCAGCGTCTCACCCTCGCGAAGATCGGGCACTTCGATCGCGGCCTCCAGAAGAGTACGGGCGGTGTCGGCTTGTCCGTCGGCCAGCAGGGCGCGTGTGCGCTGCAGGACCACTCGGCCGTGCCCGACGATCTCTTCCGGCGCCGCGTCGATCATCCCTAGGCAGGCGGCGGGTCGACCTGCCGCTAGTAATTGGTCGGTGGCCTCGACCAGCAGCGGCAAGCAGTCCGGCGCCTGGGCGACGGCGCGGGCGTACAGCTCCGCGGCGCGCGAGTGATCACTCTGGCTAGCGGCGAGCACAGCCAGACCGCGGGCCGCCCAGGGCGTCGGCTTGAGCTGGTCTGATTGCAGGTAGTCGAGCTGTGCCTCCTCAAGGTCTCCACGAGCGTGGCACCGAATCGCGTTCATGAGTCGGCCCCACCAGCCGCCCGCTGCGCAGTCGAGCACCGCCTCCCAGCGATCGGTGATCGGTGGCACCAAGACATCCGCACCGGCGGTGTCCTGGTCGACCTCGCCTGTGCGAGCCAGCGCGACGAGGTGACGGAAGCCGTCGGAGAGCGGCTG
>JAICEV010000404.1 GCA_025923975.1 Propionibacteriaceae bacterium | reverse complement strand
CCCGCGGGCGCGGTAACTGAGCGGAACGGAATGTCCAGAGGCAGGAACCGCTGCAGGATCAGGCCGCCTGCCAAGGCGGCACCGTAGTACAGCGGTGGCGGAATCGGCACCACGTTAGCGCCGGCCGCTTTGGCTAGGCCGGTCATCGGGTCACCCGGTTTAGAGTCGGTACTCACCGGCGGGACCCGATCGCCGCCGAGGCGGGGCGCTGGAGATAGTTGGACACGATCACCCTCCCTGGGGAAATTCGTCCGAAGCGGCTTCGGACAGATATTGTTAGAGTAGATCTCGTGGAGGAGCCCGTCAAGGCCGCGAAGCGCCGCTACCACTCGAGTCAACGGGCTGCGCAGGCGGCTGCCACGCGCCGGGCGGTTCTGGATGCAGCCCGAGAAGTATTCGTACAACGCGGATACATCGGGGCGACGGTGGCTGAAATTGCTGCGACTGCCGGCGTTGCGGTCGACACGCTCTACGCAACGGTGGGCTCGAAGCCAGTTTTACTGCGGGAACTGGTCGAGACAGCCATTTCAGGCGCTGACACGGCGGTGCCGGCCGAAGATCGGGACTATGTGAAGGCCACCCGTGCGGCAACTTCGGCAGAGGAGAAGCTCGAGATCTACGCCGCCGCTGTCGTGGCCATCCAGCAGCGGCTCGCGCCGGTGTTCGCAGCGCTGCGCGATGCGGCTGCGACCGACACTGCGTGCGCGCGGTTATGGAACGACATCAGTGAGCGACGGGCGCGCAACATGCGCCAGCTTGCGGTTGAACTGCGTAACACCGGACAGCTGCGGGACGACCTCTCCAACGAGGAGGTGGCCGATGTGATCTGGAGCATGAATGCGGCTGAATACTGGCTGCTGCTGGTGGGGCAACGCGGGTGGACGCCTGAGCGGTTCGGCGATTGGCTCGTCGATGCCTGGAAGCGACTGCTTCTCTACCCCGCAACACCTGCGCGACGTTAGGCGCAGAGCATCCTGCTCCATTGGGGTTGACGGCCTTCCGCTGCAGATCTCTCGTGGCAGATATCCATCCGATACCACTTCGGATCAATTTGCGAGGAGGCCGAAATGGGGACTGCTCAAACTTCGAGCGACCGGGTCGGCGAGGTGCTCGTAAGGGCACCCGGGGACGGGCCAGCCACCTGGGCGATGGGATCCCTGTTCGAGCGCCTTGCGTCAGCGGCCGAGACAGACGGCGCTCTTGGTGTATCGCTGGTGACGCAACCTCCCGGCGTCGCCACCCCGCTGCACGTTCACACCCGCGAGGCCGAGGCATTCTTTCTGCTTGACGGCACCATGAACTACCAGGCAGGGGACACGCTCTATCGGTTAAGCGCTGGCTACTTCATCTATCTGCCAAAGGGCGTGCCGCACGCTTTCCGGATTACCGGAACCTCACCGGTCCGATTCCTTGGCCTCACCGTTCCGGGCGGATTAATGGACTTGTATGACGAGGTAGGCATGCCGGCTGCCGAGCGCAGGCTACCGGGACGCGACGGGCCGCCGGTCGAGGAGGAGATACGGCGGTGGAATGAAGTGAGCCCCCGCTACGGGCTACGCGTTGTCGGGCCACCAATTCCGAGCGAGACGTGACGGCTCCGGAGCTGACGGCATATCTCAGCTGGGCCGCTCCTGATCTTGGAGGCGGAGCGCACAAGACGCTTCGCTCATTGCAGGTCGCGCCGGTGGAGATCTATGGTGAGCGTGGAGGCTGAGATGCACGAGCTGGCGATCGCCGAGAGCCTCGTCGAGGCCGTGCAGGCCCGGACCGGTCAGCGAACCGTCCGTTCGATCCAAATGCAAGTGGGACGGCTTTCCGGAGTCGTTCCAGATGCTCTGGTGTTCGCCTTCGAGCTCGCCGCGCAAGGCACCCCGCTGGAAGGTGCCCAGCTCCTGATCGATGAGCCGGCTGGTCGGGTGCACTGCCGGACGTGCCAGGTCGACCAGGACAAGGATGACCTGATCCTGCTCTGTGAATGCGGCAGCGCGGACGTGGAGGTGACGGCAGGTCGGGAGCTTGCGCTGCTGAGTGTGGGTGTCGTCTAGCTATGTGTGCAACTTGTGGGTGCGGGGCCGAGGAGGTACGGGTCAGCCTGCTGGCCGACAACCAGCCCGATGCTGATGAGCAGCAACATCACCTCGATCATGGCCACTATGGGCACGAAGGTCACCCCGAGCACGACGGCGCTCTAGAGCACGACCACCACCATGTCCACGGCCATGACCGCACCCACACTCTCAAGCTCGAGCAGGCGGTGCTGGCCAAGAACGACCATCTTGCCGACCACAATCGGAACTGGCTGGCCAGCCGTGGGCTGACCGCGATCAACCTGATGAGCTCACCGGGCGCCGGCAAGACCACACTGCTGGAACGAACGATCATCGACTCCGGCCTGACCCTGAGCGTTATCGAGGGCGATCAGGAAACCACGGTCGACGCCGAACGGATCCGCGCCGCCGGTGCCCGTAGCGTCCAGGTCAATACCGGTGCCGGATGCCACCTGGATGCCGCCATGGTCCGACGCGCCCTCGACCAGCTGCGGCCCGAAACTGGCGTGGTGGTGATCGAGAACGTCGGAAACCTGGTGTGCCCGGCGCTGTTCGACCTCGGCGAGGCCCGCAAGGTCGTGATCATCTCGGTGACAGAGGGTGACGACAAGCCGCTGAAGTACCCGCACATGTTCAGCGCCGCTGACCTGATCGTGATCAACAAGACCGACCTGCTCCCGTACGTCGACTTCGACGTTGAGCGGTTGACGCGGGACGCTCGCAGGTTGCAACCGGGAGTTGAGGTGCTTCCCCTGTCGGCGCGGACCGGCGACAACCTGGACCGCTGGTTCGGGTGGCTGAAATTGCTGTCGACCGGATGACTCACTAGGTAATGCTGCCGGCGACCAGGAGCAATTGAGACCGCTGAGCTCTTGACTTTCCTCGGGCCGAAGTGCGGAGATGAGCACAAGGGTTGCGCAAGCGAGCCGACGGTCGGCTCCTGCACCTCAGGGGGCAAGAGTCGCCTCCGGGAAGTGGGCAACGATGCCCGTCGCCGAAGCAGAACGGGTCAAACAGGCTCAAGCTGAAGACACCCTGATCCACGTGCTGTGGATCAATGCAGGACTCAGTTGCGACGGTGACTCCGTCGCACTGACCGCAGCCACCCAGCCGAGCATCGAGGAGATCGCCCTTGGCGCCCTACCGGGACTGCCCCAGATCGCGGTGCACTGGCCGTTGATCGACTTTGAGTGCGGACCCAACGGTGGTGCGGACGACTTCTTGGAGTGGTTCTTCAAAGCCGACCGTGGTGAACTCGAACCCTTCGTACTCGTGGTGGAAGGTTCGATTCCGAACGAGAAGCTGCACGACGAGGGCTACTGGTGCGGTTTCGGCAACAACCCGGCCACCGGCCAGCCCATGACCACCAGCGAGTGGCTGGACCGACTCGCGCCGAAGGCAACGGCTATTGTCGCGGCCGGAACCTGTGCAACCTACGGCGGGATCCACGCCATGGCCGGCAACCCGACCGGCGCCATGGGTGTACCGGACTACCTCGGCTGGGAGTGGAAGTCAAAGGCTGGGATTCCCATCGTCTGCGTTCCCGGGTGTCCCATCCAGCCCGACAACCTGTCGGAGACCTT
>JAICEV010000403.1 GCA_025923975.1 Propionibacteriaceae bacterium | reverse complement strand
GATGGTTTCCACGGTGGGAATGACCTCTGGGCCGACGCTGTCCATGACGACATCCGCGTGACCCTCAAGCAGCGACATCACAGCCGTCACCCGGTCGACGGTCTCCCGCTGCGCTGGTGTCTGGACGAGGTCGATGATCGAAACCTCTTGATTGCGCATGACACCTTCGATGACTCGTCTCAGAGCGTCGCGCAGCATCTGGGCCACGATGGCTGGATCCAGCTCGGTAGAGTCGACGATCTTGGCGATCTGGCCGTTGAGGTAGCCGCGCAACCAAGGCACGGCGGCGAACTGCACCCGGTGTGTTTCCTCGTGCAGGCAGACCCAGAGCCGGAAGTCGTCGGGTTCGACATCGAGCTCGCGTTCGATGGAGACGACGTTCGGCGCCACGAGTAGCAAGCGACCGCCGGGTGCGTTCGAGTCGGCTCCCGGGTAGAAGGGGTCGAATTGACCAAGAACCTTTGACGACAGGTAGCTGAGCAGCGCGCCGACTTCGACGCCGGTGATTCGCGGACCCAGACTGGCCATGGTGGGGTTTGACTGCTTCATCCGCTCAATCACCTTGGCGTTGAGCGGTAGCAAGATCTGGCGGAAACCATCCAGGTTGGCCTGGATCCATCGCGGCCGGTCGACGACCAGCACCGGAGCCGTACCGCTATCGGCCTCCATTCCAGTGACCTCGCGGACGTAGGTCTCCGCCCGGGCGGCGAAACTCCGCAGCTCGGCTACGACGGCCGCTGCGCCTTCACGGGAGATCTCCGGGCCGGGCTTCACCAGCTTGGTAGCGGTGTTCAGCGCCACGGTCCAGTCGACCATCGAGGTTGTCACGCGAGCGAGTCTATGTGCGAGCTCCGCGCGATTCGCGACACTCGCGCCCCTGTGAGGTCTCTATCGACACCCGCATCTGCTGATTGCGGCAGTCACACGGTCCAGCCAGACCATGGCGGCGTACTCGTTCTTGGGGTTATTGATCAAGAATGCGAATGCCAGCAGCGAGCCGTCTGCGGTGCGTACCACTCCGGCGAGACTGCGCACCTTGTTGAGCGTGCCGGTCTTGGCACGGACGACTCCACGTGCGGCCAGGCTCTGGTCATCGACGTACCGGCGCTTCAGGCTGCCCTCCACCCCGGCAACGGACAATCCGGTGATCACGGCGCGCAACTCGGGATGCCGCTGCTCGGCGGCCACTCGCAGCATTTTGACCATGGAATCGGCTGGCACCTTGGTCTGTCGGGCCAAGCCGCTGCCATCGTTGATGGTCATACCGGCACCCCAGATTCCGAGCTTGCTGAGCTCAGCGCGTACCACCTTGTTGGCCTCAGCAATTGAGCCCGGCTTACCGGCGCCTATTGCCGCCTGGCGATAGATCACCTCCGCGGCATCGTTGTCGCTGACCTTGATCAGGTGCTCCACAATCCGCTCCAGCGGCATCGAGGAGACCTTAGCGACGACAGGCGCCGATTTCGGCGCGTGCGCCCGCCGGGTTGCCGTAACGGTGATCCCCTGCTTGGACAGCGCGTCTGCAAAGGCAGTGGCTGCTTGCTTAGCCGGGTCTCGGTGGCGCATGCCTGGCGCTCCAAACCCGATAGGGCCCTCGTCGACCCAGAGCGCGGATGTGCGCGAGACCGAGTCGCCGTAGAAGGCGGGCCAACGCGGGTTCCAGGCCGGGCCCTTGAACAGTGACGAGTCGTAACCAAGGCTGACCTTCTTGATCGTGTCGTGCTTGAGCCGGCGTGCTGTGGCTCGCGCTAGCCCGCTGATCGTGGCTCGTTTTGGATACTCGGCGCTGGCCTTCCTGGCAAGGTAAGGATCTCCCCCACCGACCAGAATGATCTGCCCCCGCTTTGCACTGACGACCGAGGTTTTGAAGGTGTGATCAGGTCCCAAGATCGACAGTGCCGCTGTAGAGGTGAGCAGCTTCATAGTGGAGGCCGGGATGTAGCCACGATTGGCGTTGTGGGCGTAAAGCACTTTGCCGGTACCAACCTCGACGACCGAGCCGGAGTATGAGGCCCCCATGCCCTTGACCTTGACCGCTCGGATTTTGGCCGCGACTGCGGTCTTGTCGGGAACGACGCGGGGCAAAACTGCTGCGAGGACTGGATCGGGTAGATCCGGTTCTGTTGGCGTTGGCGTTGGCGTCGGCGTCGCCGTTGCCGAGCTGACGCTGGAGGGTGCCGGGGTGCTCTGAGTGCTCGCTGGAGAGCTGGCTGGGCTATCGCCTGATTGGGCCCCAATGGCGTACCGGTTCTCTCGCGGCAACGCGGCAATGGCTCCCGCGATCACGCTGATCACGACAACCATCGCAGCGGTAACGGCGATAACCACAAGGGCAATCCGCTTGGGACTCAAGGGCTACGCCCACCTCCGTCCTTCACGCTAGGCTCAAGCTGGCGGACAGTCACTGATCTGCACTCTGGCAGAAGTCAGTCCCAATCGTAAGGAGGGTCGCATGAGCGCACCTAATGTCGAGCAAGGCGTGAAGCCGCTCAGTGGTTTGACCTTCGATGTCACTGTTGAGATTCCCAAGGGTCATAAGAACAAGTACGAAGTCGATCATGACACCGGCCGAATCCGGCTGGACCGTACGTTGTTCACCTCGACCCAGTATCCAGCCGACTACGGCTTTATTGAGGAGACTCTGGGTCAGGACGGCGATCCTCTGGATGCGCTGGTGATGATCACTGAGCCGACATTTCCAGGCTGTTTGATCAAATGCCGAGCGATCGCGATGTTCAGAATGACGGATGAGGCTGGCGGAGATGACAAGGTGCTCTGCGTGCCGGCATCGGATCATCGCCGCGATCACGTACGTGATATCGCGGACGTGCGTCCGTGGGTGCTCCTTGAGATCGAGCATTTCTTCGAGGTCTACAAGGATCTCGAGCCCGGGAAGTCCGTTGAGGGCGCGACCTGGACCGGCGTTGAGGAAGCCGAAGAGGAGATTCGAGCGAGTTTCGCGCGGGCCAAGGAGCAGGGCTATAACGATCGCCACTAAGCGGGCATGGCTGACCATCTGATCTTGCTTTCCCCGTCGGCGAATCGCGTCTATGCGTCCGAGGCCAATCGGCTGGTGGCAGCTGAACTCAAGGTCATGCTTGGCGCCCATGATCATCCGACAATCGAGCCTGTGACGCTGGCCGGGATCGGATACCTCGCGCTCGGGGCGGGCACTCTTGATGAGCACATCGTGTCGGCGCTTGGTCGGCTCTCTGGTTTCTACGCCGCCTTCCAACGATCCGAAGATCGGCTATTGCCGATCGAGGTGACTACGCCGGACCTCTTCGACGACGACCTAGTCACTATTCCGAAGTATCCGGGCAAGACCAACGAGCAATTCACTCGGTTGTTGATCAACATCACGCTGGCTTCAATGAGACGGTCGAGCAGCGGACCGGTTTCGATGTTGGATCCGCTATGCGGTCGCGGTACCACGCTGAGCACTGCAATGATGCTGGGTTGTAACGCGGCTGGCGTAGAGGCCGAAGTGAAGGCTGTCGAAGCGTATGCCGCGTACCTGCGGACTTACTTTCGTCGTAAACGACTGAAGCACTCGGTTGAGTTCAGCCCTGTGCGGCGTGAGGGCAAGATCATTGGCAAGCGACTGGATGCCGAGGTGATCCCCGCCGGTCGG
>JAICEV010000402.1 GCA_025923975.1 Propionibacteriaceae bacterium | reverse complement strand
TGTTGCCCACGATCTCACCTTCCAGCTACAGCAGGGAAAGCCACTGACGGTCGAGAAGATCGTCGCGCTCTATACCTCGCGGGACCGCGCGATTTCCGAGAGCGGCCACGACGCCCGCCTGGCAGTGGCGAGGGCTGCCAACTTCGCCGAGCTCCTCAGCAGCCACCAGCGCGCCTGGTTCAGTGTCTGGAACCGGTACGACATTGAGATGGACACTGCCAATGAATGGACCGGGACGGTGCTGCACCTGCACCTCTTCCATCTCATGCAGACCATCTCGCCGCGCAGCGCACGCTTAGACGTCGGGGCGCCGGCGCGCGGTTGGCACGGGGAGGCGTACCGAGGTCACATCTTCTGGGATGAGCTGTTCATCTTCCCCTACATCAACTTCCAGCGTCCGTGGCTGGCTGTCGCGTTACTGGAATACCGGTACGCCCGACTTGACGCGGCGCGGGCGGCCGCGCGGGATGCAGGCTTCGCGGGCGCGATGTTCCCGTGGCAAAGCGGTTCCAACGGAAGGGAGGAGACGCAACGGCTCCACCTCAACCCGAGGTCAGGGCGCTGGCTACCCGACCGCACGCACCTGCAACGCCATGTCAATATCGCGATCGCATACAACGTGTGGCAGCACTACATGGTCACCGGCAGCCTTGGATTCCTACGTTTCACAGGCGCCGAGCTGCTCATCGAAATCGCCAGGTTCTGGTCCAGCATCGCCACGTACAACCGAACACGAGATCGTTACGAGATCAACGGTGTGATGGGACCAGACGAGTACCACGACAGCTACCCCGATTCCGATGAGGAGGGCCTGCGTAACAACACCTACACCAACGTGATGGCCGTCTGGGTGCTGCAGCGCGCCTTGGAGGCGTTGCAGGAGCTGCCGCCTCACTACCGCCAAGAGTTGTCCGAGGAGCTGGCCATCCGCGACGAGGAGCTGGAACGCTGGCGCGACATCAGTCGGAAGATGATCGTTGTGTTCCATGTCGACGGTGTGCTGAGTCAGTTCGAGGGCTATGAGCAGCTTCCCGAATTCGACTGGGAGGTTTACCGGGACAAGTACGGCAACATCCAACGACTGGACCGCGTGCTTGAAGCTGAAGGCGACAGCACGAATCATTACAAGGTCTCCAAGCAAGCCGACGTACTGATGCTGCTGTACCTACTGTCGCGGGACGAGCTCCGCGACCTGCTCGCCGGTCTGGGCTATGAAGTAAGTGAAGAACAGCTTGCTCGGACTGTCGACTATTACCTGGCACGCACATCGCACGGCTCAACGCTCAGCTCCGTTGCAGCCGCCTGGATCTTGACCAGGTATGCCCGCGACAAGGCCTGGCAATTTCTGGAGCAAGCACTGCAAAGCGACGTCGCCGACGTCCAAGGCGGCACCACAGCGGAGGGCATCCATCTAGGGGCTATGGCCGGCACGGTGGATCTTGTGCTGCGCTGCCTGACCGGTATGCGCGCGCGCGGACAGGTGCTGCGATTCGATCCGGCAATGCCGCCACAGATCAAACAACTGCGCTACAGCGTGCACTATCGCGGCCACCGCGTCGACCTCTTGTTCTCCGAGGACCGTATCGAGGTCAGTTCACGCCCCGGCCCGGCAGCACCCATCACTGTTTTGGTGCGGGAGCAGACCGTTGAGCTACACGCCGGCGGGCGGCATACCTTCTCACTGGACTCAGGGCTGACGTCACTGGAGTCAAGTCGTGACGCAACGAGATGAGGCGATGCGGACTGAGCATGCTGCCCGGCTGGCGGCGCAGGCGCAGACCGCTGCTGTGTGTCTTGATTTCGACGGCACGCTCGCACCGATTGTCGATGATCCGAACGAGGCAAGGCCGCTGCCCAGAACGGTCGAACTGCTCGGTCATCTCACCGCCCGGTTTGCCGCGGTTGCGCTGCTCTCGGGTCGCCCTGCTGACTACTTGGTCGAGCATGCGCCGGCCCCGGGACTGCGTTATCTCGGGCTGTACGGGTTGCAGGAGATCCGCGACGGCCACCGATGGGTAGATCCGCGGCTAGAGGCGGCGCGTTCGGCCGTGATGGCGGCCCAGCAGGATCTCCGAGAGTGCGCCGCAGTCCGTGACAGCGGCGCCTACCTGGAGGACAAGCAGTATGCCGTTGCCATTCATACGCGGCGGGTCGCCGACCCCGCTCGCTGGACGGCGGCCATCACTGAAGAAGCTCGGCAAGTTGCTGACCGGCACGGACTAGAGGTGTTACTCGGCAAGCTGGTCTGGGAGCTGCGCCCGGCTGTGCGCAGCGACAAGGGTGATGCTGTGCGGCGGGTGATCGCCGAGTCCAACGCCCGCAGCGTGATTGTGGCCGGGGACGATCTCGGTGACCTTCCTGCATTTGCTGCGGCGCTGGAGCTGAAAGGTCGCGGAGGGGACGCGTTACGGGTTGCAGTGGATTCTGCGGAGGCCCCACCACCACTCCTCGACCAGGCCGATGTCATCGTTGATGGGCCGCCTGGACTGTTGGAGTTCCTGCGGCGATTGCTTGCCTGAACGATGTAGGGATATCGGGCCGGGTTCGGGGCTTCAGCTCATCTGATACGACGAGGCGATGGTGGCCTGAGTCCCGCCGGTGGGGGCCAAAGGACTCTGATCATCGCCCTCCTTCCGGAGTCATCGTGAGCAGGAGGACATCATGACCAGTGTTAAGCACGAGCCGGGGGGTGCGGTCGTCGGCAGTCCCGCGCCTCAGTCGCCCACACCCGCTGGCCGCCGCCGACGGCGGCCACTGGCAATCGGTCTCGGGCTCATTGGCTGGCCGCTGCTGGGCTTCTTTGTCCTTGCCGCCACCTTCTTCCTCTTGGGGTTGGCTCTTCCGCCGGCGATCCTGCGCAGTCTGCCCTCAGCGCAGGCGTTGGTATACACGGGTGTGCTGGTCACGATCGCGGCCGTGCTGTGCTGGCTGGTGGCGAGATTCGTGGCGTCGCGGCGGACTGTGGTGCGCGTGGTTGCGGTCCTGGTGGTGATCATCCTGGTCCCGGCAACCGTCTGGGCTATTGCCTATCCCGACGAGTCGACGTATCTGGCCAGGACCGCGGCGTGGGGTGAATCCGATGTACTGGATTACCAGAAGTTCCCCGCGCGAGACGTACCGAACTCCGCCCAAGCGTTCAACTATCCCAGGCAACTGACACCGGAGCTGTTCGGCGGCATCCCCTATCGATCCGGTGGCGTGCAGCAGCAGGCCAACCTGGACGAGTTGCTCGCCTCCAGTGACACCACGTCGTTCCTGGTCATCAAGGACGACACCATCCGTTACGAGGGCTACTTCAACGGATACTCTCGGGACTCGATTGTTACCTCGTTCTCGACAGCGAAGTCGATCACCTCGGCCCTGATCGGCACAGCTATCGACGAGGGCTATATCGACGACGTGAACGATCCGCTGGTCAAGTACCTGCCAGAGATGAAGGGCCACGGATTCGACTCCATGACGATTCGCGATGTGCTACTGATGTCCACGGGGATTCGCTTCTCCACGGGGGACGAAGCGGGCATCATCAGCACGAAGTTCCCGTATACCGACTTGAATCCTTACCAGGACGAGGCCGCAAGCTACGAACACACCAATATGCGAAAGCTGGCGCTCGGGCTTCCGGCCAGCGAAGAGCCG
>JAICEV010000401.1 GCA_025923975.1 Propionibacteriaceae bacterium | reverse complement strand
TGCGTGTGATCGCGAACAACGATCCCGATCTGATGCGTGAGGTTCTCGCGCTCGCCCTCGACAGCTTCGAAGCCAATCGCAAGAGCTATCACCTCTCCTGCGATCCGTCGAAGATCCCCACCGATCCGACCGACGACGAGGTCGCACAGCTGATGGATCGCGTCGACTCACGGCAGGTCTTGCACGTCGGCTACGGGGCGATTCTGGAGGAGTTCAGGCCGCGGCTGTATCAGGTGTGGAATGACAACGAAGAGGAGCACTACCGCATCATCGCGGACCACTTCGTGAAGCATCTGGCGCCGTTTGCGTCGTACGCGCGTTAGGCCCGAGCGCTGGGGTTGCTTGGAGAAACTGGGCTCCCTGGCAGTTCAGGAAGGCCGCGGGTAGGACTCCTTGGGCAGGTTGTACGTGAAGTCGATGGCCGTCTCGACGGCCTCGTCCAAGCGGAGCCGGTGCTCGAGGACTAAACGCGCGAGATAGCCGGCATCGACACGGCGGAAGAGATCGTGGCGCGCGGGTATGGATGCAAATGCTCGCGTGTCATCCACGAAACCGGAGGTGTTGTAGAAGCCGGCGGTCTCCGTGGCGAACTCCCGGAACCGGCGCATGCCCTCGGGTGAATCCAGGAACCACCATGGCGCGCCCAAGCGCACCGAAGGGTAGGTGCCGGCCATCGGCGCCAGTTCTCGGCTGTAGACAGTCTCGTCGACGGTGAAAAGGATGACGCGAAATCGTGGGTCAGTGCCGAACCGGTCCAGCATCGGTCGCAGGGCATGGGTGAACTCAGTCTGGATCGGAATGTCGTAGCCCTTGTCAGCGCCATACGTCTCCCAGATTGCGGTGTTGTGGTTCCGCAGCACGCCGGGGTGAATTTGCATCACCAGGCCGTCCTCGCAGGACATCTCAGCCATCTGGTAGAGCATGTTCGCGGCAAACGCGTCGACCTCCGCCTGACTCGGCTCCGCTCCACCGAGCACGCGGCCATAGAGCTCACGGGCTGCGCTTACCTCCATCGGAGTGGTGTCGGCCAAGAGGTGGCCATGATCGGTGGCGCGGGCACCTGCTGCGACGAAGGCGGCACGGCGGGAGCGCAGTGCCCCGAGAAAGCCGTCATACGTTGTCGTATCAATCGCCGTGAGCTTTGCAAGGTCCTCGATGTCGGCGCGCCAGGTCGGTCGATCGAGGTAGGCCACGGCGTCGGGCCGGAAGGTCGGGAAAACGCGCCGGCCCAGGCCGTCGGCGGCAAGCTTGGCATGGTGGCGCAGATCCGAGGTAGCGGAATCCGTCGTGGAGATGACCTCGATATTGAAGCGGTCGAGTAGCGCCCGTGGACGGAACTCCGGATCCGCGACGCACTCTGCGATCTGGTCATAGATCGTGTCGGCCGTCTCGGCGCTCGGTGCCAGATCCACCCCAAAGACCTCGACGAGCTCGTGTTCCAGCCAATAGCGTGAGGGCGTGCCGCGGAAGAGCTTCCAGTTTTCGCAGAACGTACGCCAGATCTTCCGTGAGTCGGTCTCGACTGGACCTCCGTCGAGCCGTGGCACACCAAGGCGAGCAGGCTCGATGCCTTGGGAGGCCAGCATTCGGAACACGTAGTGATCGGGAACGATCAACAGCTGTGCCGGGTCGGCGAACGGGATGTCATCGGCGAACACCTCCGGTTCCACATGCCCGTGCATGCAGATAAGAGGCAGATCTTTGGTCTCGCCGTAGATTTCCCTGGCGATGCTCCGCTGCTCTGCAGGAAACGGAAACCCCCGGTCAGGGTCGCGTTGGAGGGCGCTCATCGGGAAAGGTCCACGCCGAGTTCGAGATCAGCGATCTTGATCGGCAAACCAGTGCTTAATGACTCGTTGCCCGCTATCCCGATTGCAATCGCGCGGACTCCGTCCGCCCAGTTCGCTGATCGTTCCAGCCAGTCATCGGCGTGACCGCGGAAGATGTCGGCGAGCAGCAGCGCGTCGCCTCCGCCATGAGCCCCCGTGCCCGCTTCGATCTTGACGTCCTGTGCCGGCTCCCAATGGCGTTGCAGGGTCAGCCGCTCGCCGCCGGTCCGTGATGAGGACTCCGGTACGGCGCTCGGGTCGATCACTACCCTGCCTTCCGCATCGGTCAGCACGGCCGCACGTTCCACTACCTCCAGCTCTGCCCGTCCCTCATCGCCATTGACAGCGACCCGGTAGCCCTCCCAGGGTGCATGTGCATTGAGCGCATAGCTGAGCGTCGCGTCCTGGGCGTAGTCCACGATTACCGCCAGATTGTCCTCGGTGGTAACACCTGGGCCGAAGACGTCCTGATCGCGTTGGTAACCGTCGTAAGACTCGCTGTCAAGGTAAAGCGCCTTGAGCCGAGGGTCGGTACGCAGGTCCAATTCCCACGGACTGTGAGTGCCGTCATGTGTGCCCCGCTCGGGATGTGGGGCCATCCCGCGCGCCGCAGCGTTCTCCGATCCGTAGAACCGCACGCCGCCACGCGCGTACACCTGGGTCGGAGTGTCAGCCAGCCACCAGTTCACAAGATCGAAGTGGTGCGAAGCCTTGTGAATCAGCAGGCCGCCGGAGTTGGCCTTGTCTCGATGCCAGCGGCGGAAGTAGTCCGCGCCGTGCGCGGTGTCGAGCACCCATTCGAACGTCACCGACAGCGGAGTGCCAATTGCGCCGTTCTTGATCAACTCCTTGAGCCCGGAGTTCCTTGGCGAGTAGCGATAGTTGTGTGTCACTACCACCTGGCGACCCGTGCGTTGCACTGCATCGGCGATCTGCCGGGTGCCCTCGGCGTTGATCGTCAACGGCTTCTCGACCACAACGTCCACACCGGCATCCAATGAGCGGACGATCAACTCAGCGTGGGTGTAGTCCGGAGACGTGATGATCGCCCGGTCGGCCTCGGTTTCCTTGATCACCCGCTCCAGGTCGTCGGGGTGTCCGGTGACCACACTGGATACCTCAAGCCCGGCTTCGGCCAAGCGATTCAGATGTACCGACAACCGGCCAGGATTCGGCTCGACTAGGCCCACGAGTTCCGCGTCATCGCGGTGATCACCGGCCATGGCGTCGAGGTACATCTGGACGCGGTGGCCGGTTCCGACCACGACATAGCGACGTTTTGAGGTCACAGGGCTGCCTTTCGCAAATTGAAGAAATGCGGGGACCCCGCTAAGCCGTGTCTCGCCCGGAGGGCGGGACCCTTATAGGCAAGGTCCCCGTCGTTGTTACTTGCCGCCGGTCGTTGCAATGCCCTTGACCAAGAACCGCTGGCCGAACAAGAAGACCAGGAAGAGCGGGATCAAGGTGACCACTGACATGGCGAACATGGCGCCCCAGTTGCTCCCAGCCGTCGCGTCCAGGAACGAGCGCAGCGCGACCGGAACCGTGTAGGCGATGGGATCAGTAAGGTAGATCAGCGGGGTGAAGAAGTCGCTCCAGGTCCAGATGAAGGTGAAGATCGCCGTCGTGGCTAACGCTGGGCCCATTAGCGGAAGCATCACCTTGCTGAAGATCTTCCAGTGGCCGCAACCGTCGATCCGAGCCGCCTCGTCCAGCTCCTTGGGAATGCCTCGGATGAACTGGACCATCAAGAAGATGAAGAACGCATCGACCGCCAGGAACTTAGGCAAGATCAGTGGAACGAAGGTGTTCACCCACCCC
>JAICEV010000400.1 GCA_025923975.1 Propionibacteriaceae bacterium | reverse complement strand
GCTGGCGCCATTCTGGTCTCGGACTACGGCCGCGGCCTCAGCGGACTACCGGCGATCCAGCAGGCCCTGCTCTCCAAGACGAACGCAGTGCCGGTGGTCTGGGATCCGCATCCGCGCGGCTCGGCTCCGGCAGGCGGCTGCACGCTGGTCACGCCAAACGCGGCTGAGGCGCGCTTGTACAGCGGTGCCGATCACCCTGCGGAGCAAGGCCGTCGGTTGTGCGCCAACTGGCAGGCACAAGCGGTCGCCGTCACTGTTGGACGGCACGGAGCTGTACTCACCGAGGCCGAACCTCTGCGTACCACACCCGTTCCACTGGGCGAATTGCCCAATCGGCGACAGAGTCGCATTGACACCTGTGGGGCGGGTGATCAATTCGCGGTCGCGGCCACGGCGGCTCTGCATGAGGGAGCTGACGCCCGCGCAGCTGTACAGGCCGCAGTGATCTCCGCGACGCAGTTCGTAATGGACGGGGGTGCAGCGACGGTTTCGACCGTCTCCGCCTCGGACGCGATCGATTTGTCGCTGGGAATTGCCGACCGGGCAGGCACGGCGGATGCATTCGAGGTCGCCGACCGGGTACGTCGAGCCGGCGGTCGCCTGGTCGCAACCGGAGGCTGCTTCGACCTACTGCACCGCGGTCACGTCAGCCTGCTCAACCAGGCTCGAGCACTCGGCGATGCGCTGGTGGTGTGCCTCAATTCGGATGCCTCAGTACGGCGAGCGAAGGGTGCCGGCCGTCCTGTGGTGCCCCAACAGGACCGGGCCCAGGTGCTTAACGCACTGGCTGCCGTCGACGCTGTGGCCATTTTCGACGAAAGGACGCCGGCTGCACTGTTGGCCCGGCTCCAGCCAGACGTCTGGGTAAAGGGTGACGACTACGCCGACCGCATCCTGCCCGAGGCGGAGGTAGTGGAGCGGAGCGGCGGCAGTCTCGTGCTGTTGCCTGTCGTGCCCGGCTACTCGACCAGCCAACTCGTTCATACCGCCCGCAGCAACGGACGCCGTACCGACCGTGACATTTCCGAGGAGGTCTCATGACTGCCACCACCCAGACATCCTTTTACCGCGCCGATGGCGTCACACCTACCAGACTCGGCACCATCTTGATCACCGGCGGTGCCTCCGGGCTCGGCGCCGCTACGGCCGCGGCTGTGCAAGCGGCGGGCGGCACCCCGCTGGTCCTCGATCGGGTGCAGCCCAGTGAATCCGTCGCCTACCAGCAGGTCGATCTGGCCGATACGGGTGCAGCGGCGGCAGCGGTGGATGCTGTCGTCAAGGTGTCGGGTGGACGGCTGGATGGTGTTTTCACCGCCGCGGGCATCGACGCCTGCGGCCGGCTCGACGAGGTTGCCGCCGAGGACTGGGAACGTGTCATCCGAGTAAATCTGCTTGGCACGGCCGCCGTGGTCCGGGCGGCGCTGCCCTACCTGCGCCGCAGCCATGGACGGGTAGTGACTTGCGCATCCACTCTCGGGATCAAGGCAGTCAGCGACGCCACTGCGTACTGCGCATCGAAGTTCGGTGTCGTCGGCTTCACCCGTGCCCTGGCCGCCGAGACCGCGGGCGAGGTCGGTGTCACCCTGCTCATTCCAGGCGGAATGCATACGCACTTCTTCGACAACCGGACCGAGCAGTACAAGCCACCGCCGGATGCCGTGCTGAACGCTCCGGAGGATGTCGCTGCGACTGTGGTCTTTGCACTCAGCCAGCCGCCCGGCTGCGAACTTCGTGAGCTGGTCGTCTGCAGCTCAACCGAGAGCTCCTGGCCGTAGTGCAGATGTCAAAAAGTCTCTTGATTCTCCGGGCGCTCGGGCTCGGGGATTTCCTGACCGCGGTGCCGGCATACCGCGGGCTGCGGCGAGAATTTCCGGACGCAACGATTACCCTCGCAGCTCCAGCCGTGCTGCAGCCGCTCGCGGTGCTGACCGGGGCTATCGACCGGCTGCTGCCGGTGAACGGCCTGGGGGAGCTCGCTGCAATGTGGCCGCCACCGGAGCTCGGAGTGAACCTGCACGGCGCGGGTCCGGAGAGCATTCGGGACCTGGTGGCGACCGGTGCTCGGCACGTGATCACCTATCGGCATCCGCAGTATCCCTCGATTGCCGGACCAGAATGGTGCGACGAAGTGCACGAGGTTGAGCGCTGGACTCAGCTGCTCACCTTGGAAGGAATCTCTGCCGATCCGACAGAGCTTGGGTTAGTCAGACCTTTAGGGCTACCGGTCGTGTCCGATGCCGTGATTGTGCATCCTGGTGCCTCCGCCGAGGCTCGTCGCTGGCCAGTCAGCCGCTTTGCTGAGGTGGCCAGGGGCTTGGCCTCGGCAGGGCATTCCGTAGTGATCACCGGAGCCGCCGGGGAACATACCCGCTGCCTCGCCGTTGCCCTATCTGCTGGCCTCAGCCCGGAGTGCGTTTTCGCGGGCACTCTTGATCTTGGCGAGCTGGCCGCCCTGGTCGCCGACGCCCGGCTAGTTGTTAGCGGGGATACCGGGATCGCTCACCTGGCGAGCGCGTACGCGACTCCGTCCGTCATCTTGTTCGGGCCGACATCCCCAACCCGTTGGGGGCCACCGGCCGCGGGCCCAACAACTGTGATCTGGCGTGGAGTCACCGGAGACCCGCACGGCCGGTGGGTTGACCCGGCGCTGCTCGACATCGGGACCGAAGAAGTGCTGGAGGCAGCCCACGGCAGGCTCAGGGATCCCAAGCCTCAGCTAGAAGGGGCTGGTTGTTAGATCAGCGGCCGAGACCTGCCCGATCCACTCGGCGGTGATAGCGCATTCCGGCCAGTCCACCAAGCAGTGCGCCAACGAGGCTTGCAGCAACAACGCCGATGGCGACGATGATGCCCTCGGTAGTGAGTGTGCCCTCGTTTACCGGGATGCGCGGGAAGCTATTCACCTGAGCGAAAATGTCGAATTGCGCGCCGGCCAGCCAGCCGGCAACTGCAACCAAGATCGCCAGGATCACTGCCCACAACCAGACGCCGAGGCCTTGCTTCAACCCATTGAATCGAGCCATCCGGCCAGCCACATATCCACCGGCGAGATAAGCCACGAAGATGATGGCCAGCAACACGATGCCGCCAACGAAGCTGATCGACTCAGTCTGAGCGGGCGTTGGGTTGGTTACGTCGACGTCGCGGGTCAGCCCCAGCGCCGCACCGATTCCTGTGACCAGAGCTGCCAACAGTACGGCGGTCCCGGAAGCAGTGAGCCAGCCGAAGAAGCAACTGCCGAACTTCATGCCGCCGAAGGCGTCCTTCTGCCTACTCACCACCTCCCGGCGGTCTAAGGCCGTGGTGTCGTCCGCTACCACATGATCGGATTGAGTACTCGTGACCGGCCGCTCAACGGTGTCGCCTCGGTCAGCATCCGGAGTATTTACTGTGTCGCTCATCCAAACCTCCTTCGGAGAAGGGTTTTAACCCCCACCGGCTCAAAATCCTTACCCAACAGCCGTATCAGCAATCATGGCGCCTGATCCGCATCCGGGTCGGGCGCTGCGGCGAGCGAAGTCCAGGTGGCGCTAAAGCCTACGGAACGCGGACCGCAATTTCTGCTGCTTCTTTAAATGCCAGGTCCCAGTCATGAAGGAAGCGTGGCAGGCCGTAGCGATCGAGGGCGGCACGCCGGGCAATCAGCCCGCGGCT
>JAICEV010000399.1 GCA_025923975.1 Propionibacteriaceae bacterium | reverse complement strand
TGAACCTGTTCGTCGTGGTTGAGGCGTTCTACCTGTTCAGCTGTCGCTCTCTCACGCGATCGGCGTGGCGGATCGGGCTGTTCTCCAACCGGTGGATCATCCTCGGTGTCACCGTACAGGCCATCGGGCAGCTCGCCATCACCTACCTGCCCGCCATGAATGCGATCTTCGGCACAGCGCCCATCGGCGGGGACGTCTGGCTGCGGATTCTGGCCATCGCCGTGGTAGCCAGCCTCGTGGTGGCCGCGGACAAGCGGCTGCGGAGGCCCGCATGACTCTCGGGAACAGCTGTTCGCTTTGTCCACTGTCCCGCAGCGAGTGGCTGCGTGGTGGGGAACGGTGGCGCGTGAAATCACCAGCAGGGCGAGGGCGGCGGCAAAGACCGCTCCATCGATCAAGCAGACCTTCACATAGCGGTGGGCTCGCCGCGGCCTTCATCTGCTCCAACACTGTTTCACCGCTTCTCACCTGCTCGTCGAAGGGCGCGTGAAATGGGTGGCAGACCCCATTCTCCACGGCAGGGTCACAGACACACACTTGGAACTGTGCGACGGGCGCCGGACTCGCAACATCGCCTCTACCCCCGGACGGAGTTGGTTGCGTCCAGCGCACCGTCGCACCAGCCAGGCAGCGAAATCACCGCACTCTTGGTGCTAGACGAGGCTGGTGACCGGCGCGGAGCCGGGCTGATGGGCCCTTGAAGATCTCTCAGCCTCAATCATCGCAGGCTTCAGGGATAGACAGGGTCGGCAAAAGCACACCTAGCCGGCGCTGGACCCAGCCAGCGCACCCGGAGCCGGGCGACGCGGACCATGACGGAGGACTCAGCATGAAGAAGACCTCCTCCTCGTTGCCCCTGTTGTCACGAGGTTCGTGGCCGGAGGTCTCGCGTGTCACCGCTCTCCTTCGGAAAGAGACCGTCGGTGGCGCATTTCTGCTTGTCGCCACGGTCGCCGCCTTAGCTTGGGCTAACTCGCCGTGGTCTGAGGCCTACTTCGGGTTGCGCGACCTCCAGCTCGGACCGGCCGCGTTGCATCTCAACCTCAGCTTGGGTACTTGGGCGGCGGACGGGTTGCTCGCCATCTTCTTCTTCGTAGTGGGGCTTGAGCTGAAGCGCGAGTTCGTGGCCGGCGACCTCCGCGACCCCCGCCGGGCCGCCCTGCCCATCGCCGCCGCGATCGGCGGCATGGCCCTACCCGCCGGCTTGTTCCTGCTGATCAACGTCGGCGGGGGTCCGGGCGCCCTGACGGGCTGGGCCATACCGGTGGCCACCGACGTCGCCTTCGCGCTCGCAGTGCTGGCATTGATCAGCACCCACCTCCCGGCCGCTCTGCGCACCTTCTTGCTGACGCTGGCCGTGGTGGACGACTTGTTCGCGATCAGCATCATCGCCATCTTCTACACCCGTGACCGCTGCCAAGAAGGCTGCTCGGTTGATCAGGCAGACGCTCCGATACAACGGCGGGCTTGTCGCAACCTGCATGTCCATCGCTCCTTCACCGCTCCGCACCCGAAAGCGAAGTTGCTCCAGGCGAGAAATGGGTGGCAGAACCCATTCTCGGTCGTCGCAAGGCGACCGACACTTGATGAGCGACCGGGCAAGGACCCCCGCAAGGACTCTTTTCAGACTAGCCGCAACGAGCAATTTGAACAGGACCATGACCCTGCCCGGGCGCACTAAACCAGGACAAGCAAGGAGTCGGCACGAAGTTGTTGGTTAGGGCGGAAATTGTTGGGCTGCTGTTGGGAACGGCGACATTGCAACCGCGAAAATGGCGGAATTGAACCTGCCCGAGAAAGTCGGTACCGGCGGGACACCAAGAGCTTCTGACTGAACTCGCAGGGGGTAACGAAATCTATTGATACACGCAACATTGATGGAGGTCTGCGGTGGAGGTAACTGGGATTATCACGGCACTGGTGATCGGCTTGGTCATCGGGGTACTCGGCCGGTTGGTGGCGCCGGGCAAGCAGAATATCCCTATCTGGCTCATGCTCGTGGTGGGTATCGTAGCGGCGCTCATCGGCACGGCCATCGCGTCCGCCATCGGTGTTGGCGCGACAGCCGGCGTTGATTGGATCGAACTAATCATTCAGGTCGCACTTGCTGCGGTCGGCGTCTCCCTCGTGGCGGCGCTATATGGCCGGCGCGGCACCACCGAGCAGAAGCTGAAGGACGCGTCTAAGAGCTAGGCCCTGACAGCTGCCGGACTGGCGTCCAGATTGGCTGCGGTGGCGGCACGGATCAGGGGCACCATGGGCTCATGGAGCGCGCCGAAAGGCCATAGAAGGCAGCGCGAAAGCGATGACGTAGAACAACCCGATCGTAGCCACCGAAACAAGGCATCCCGCCTAGCCGCGTGCGGGGTATCCGATCGTCCGGTGTACCTGCTCGCTGTGGTCGCCTGCCCGCAGCCAAGATCGCCTTCGCTGCTGCTCGGCGCATATTTACACCAGCCGGGCTGGGCCGGAGGTCCCTCTAGCTGCCGGAGAATGCTCGCCCTGTGCCGAATGCCCCTAGGGATGGGATCCAGACCGGTCTGAATTTAGCCGTAGCTCGGCGATGGCGAAGATCAGCCTCACCATTCCAGTCATCGCATTCGCCAGTGTCTGGATCGAGCTTCCGCTGCTTCTCGGCTGGACCCCCACCCAAAGGGTGCTATTCGTCCTCACCGTCATCGTTGCGGTCGTCACCGTTGTCCCCGAGCAGGGCGATGCGACTGCAGGGCACAGTGCACCTCGTACTGTTGGCCGCCTTCATGTTTCTCGCAATCAACCCTTAGCCCCGCCGGCGCGTGCAATCCGTCCAACCCCACAAGTGAGCGCCGCCGGGAGATGGGTGGTACCACGGATACCGACCAGCGAGCGGGACCAGAAAACTGGAGTATGTGGCAGGCAGTGGAGCCGCTTAAAGCAGGCGCGCGCGGTGTAAGCCGGCCCAGCGATGGACCGTCGGCAGGCCGCGCCAAATATCGCATTAGCCAAGTTCCAGTCAGCCACTGTATGGCGCTGGGGTGAGGCGCTATCCGGCTACCGCTGACGATGCCCACCTTGCAGCCGTAGGCAACGAGGCAATTGGATTGGTAACTGATTGAGCGAGATGAAGCGGCGGACATGCTGGATTGACCGGTGCAACCAGGGTTGCTCGTCATGCGCGGGTCGAGGGCATGCCGCCAGCGCGCAGCCTGTGATGGTTCCGACCCAGGGAGGTCGCCTTGCCTTTGCGCATTAAGGATTACGCGGTTATCGGCGACACGGAGACGGCGGCGTTGGTTGGCCGCAACGGGTCGATCGACTGGCTGTGCGTACCGCGGTTCGATTCCGGCGCGATTTTCGCTGCTTTGCTCGGGACAGAGGAACACGGACGCTGGCTGATCGCTCCGGCCAGCCCAATCCGCGCGACGCGCCGCCGGTACCGCGGCGACACCATGGTGTTGGAAACCGAATTCGATACCGATGAGGGCACCGTACGGCTCATCGACTTCATGCCGATTCGCGGTGAGGCCATGGACGTCGTCCGCATCGTCGAAGGCGTCCGCGGGCGCGTACCCGTGCGCATGGACCTGCGGCTGCGGTTCGACTACGGCCACATCGTGCCGTGGGTGCGTCGGGTCGATGCAGATCTCGTGGCCGTGGCGGGTCCCGATGCGGTGTGGCTTC
>JAICEV010000398.1 GCA_025923975.1 Propionibacteriaceae bacterium | reverse complement strand
TCGCCTTCGCGCCAGCGCCAGCTGGTCGCAGACCGCCAGAAGACCACTTCTTGATCATGCAACGCCGGCGGTGAATCGATGCAGATCTGAACCAGGCGGCTGCGGTGCTCCGCGAAGCGCTGTGTCGGTGGGCGCACATGTTCCTGGCGGTCCACCAGGCAGAACGGGAGCCACCAGGCGATCTCATCGGGCACCAGCTCTCAAATTGTCCGGTAACGACTGCTCCCAGTTCGACCAGTCGGTCAGCGGAGTCGCGGTCGGCAACCTCGAGATCGAAATGGATCCGCGGGCCGTGATCCCCGATCTGCTGGTGAACGTAGGAGTCGCCGTCAGGTGTGCAAAGCTACGGAATTCCGGTTGCCCCCGGCCACGGATCCCCGAGCGGCCAGCCCAACGCCGCCGACCAGAAGGTCGCCGACTCCTCGGCAACGTTAGGAGCCACGTCGAGAAAAACGTGCAGCCATTGGGTTTGCTCAGTCAACGAGCCTCCGAACATCGACACTGAACGTATGGGTGATGGCACGATGACATCAGATGGCGACCGTCCACCTGACCGCGGGCCGGACGAGCACGCCAAAGTGCTATTTATCGGACCGGGCTCTCCGCGGCATCGATCGCAGCTGCGACCCCTTCGGTGACGAAGACGAACTCGACCCTACGGTCTGGTACCGGAGGTGGAGGTTCATGGGTGATGACGAAGTGCGCCACCGCGTAAGGCGTGTCGTCCCACCCACCAGCCTCCTCTCCGGTTTGGAAGGCACCGCGGCCAATGACGATTGCGCCGGTCGTTGCAACGAGCTCATCGATCACCTGTCGGCTCACCTCGGACGGATTGAAATACCAGTCATAGAGGCCGGCATCAGCACCGCCAGGTCCGGCGACGAACCCATCAATCGAGACCGCCATGTCCAGGAGGACTTTGGCCATGATCACTCCCTCTCGATCCAGCATTGCGCCCCGAGCCTGTCGAAGGGCGCTCTAACCCGCTTCAGCTCATGCTGGACAAGAACTCAACCAGTAGCTGTGCGACGACTTCAGGCTGGGCCCGCCAGCCGGCGCCGGTCCGAGGCACGACACGCAGATTGCCCAGCGGTAGGAACTTGGCCAGGGTTGCGCTTGGCCCTCGATTGGCAACGTCCTGTTCGCCAACGACCACCAGCGCCGGCACCCGTATCCGCTCGGCAAGCGGTCGGAAGTCCGCTGGCCGGACCTGGTCGAAGAGGTTGAGGACATCGGGTGGCCGGGCGCCGAGTCGCTGGACGACCGTGGCGGGTAGCAGGTTGAGGACACCGTAGTAAAGGGAGCGGAGAACAATGGTCTCGAGGCGGGCGTTGGTGCTCAGCATGAGTGCCGTGACCCGCTCACCACGAGTCGCGGCGATCTCCAGTGCGACCATGCTTCCCCAACCATGGCCGATGAGCACTGCTCGATCGATGCCGGCCGCTGAGAGGGCGCCGAGCACCCGCTGCGCTGGATCTTCCAAGATCACCGGTTTGCTGCGGCTGACCTTGATGTCGGGAGTGAGCACCTGGGCAACATCCGCGACGTTGGCCAGCGGCGTCTTCACGGCGGTCGTCTGGGTGCTGGTGTCGTGCATGCCCGGCAACAGCACGACCGTGTGGCCGATGCTCATGGGCCAAGGTTAGAGTCAGGGGCAGTTCGCAGAAGGTGCACGTGGATTACCGGCATCCCCGAAGGGAGGAAGCGAATGCTGCGTCGCGCCTTGCTTCGAGTCTCCCGCAGCGAAAAGATCAAGAACCTCATGACAACTGCCCCAGTGACTGCTGGGGTGGTCGAGCGCTTCGTCGCAGGCGAGACCTCCCATCATGTGGTGACCGTGAGCCGGCGTCTGGTCAGCGCCGGGCTGCTGGTCAGCATCGACTACCTCGGGGAGGACCCGACCGATCGGTCGGAGGTCGACGCGGTGGTGGTCGCTTACCTTGATCTGCTCACCAAGCTTCGAGAATCTGGCCTCAGCGCCTCGGCCGAGGTCTCGATCAAGATGACCGCATTGGGACAACATCTCAGGGACGGGCCACAGCTGGCGCTGGAGAACGCTGAGCTGATCTGCCGTGCGGCGCGTATGGCCGATGCCGCTGTGACGCTCGATATGGAGGATCACTCGACCACGGATTCGACTCTGGAGATCCTGCACAGGCTACGCAAGGAGTACCCGGACACGGGCGCGGTGCTGCAGGCGTACCTCTATCGCACCGAAGACGACTGCCGGGACCTAGCTGTTGCCGGCTCCAGAGTGCGGCTCTGCAAGGGCGCGTACGCGGAGCCGGAGAGCATGGCATTCCAAGATCGACAGGAGATCGACAAGTCTTATGTGCGCTGCATGAAGATCTTGATGGCGGGCGGCGGGTTTCCGATGCTGGCCACACATGATCCCACTTTGATCGACATCGGCCTGAAGCTGGCAAGTGAATATGGGCGCGGCCCCGGAGATTTCGAGTTTCAGATGCTTTATGGCGTCAGGCCGACAGAGCAGCAACGACTCGCAAGGCTCGGTCATGCGGTTCGCGTCTATGTCCCTTACGGCACAGACTGGTACGGCTACCTGATACGGCGCTTGGCTGAACGTCCCTCGAACCTGCGGTTCTTCGCACGCAGCTTGATCACCAAGAACTGAGTGCACTCAGAGCCAGTCGACGCGGGGAGCGATCAGGGCGTATCCAACGAAGGCCGCAATATCGAGCAACGTGTGCGCGACAACCAGAGGCCCGACCCGCTTCCAGCGCAGATAGATCAGGCCGAAGATCACACCCATGATCAGATTGCCGATGAAGCCGCCGATGCCCTGATAGAGGTGATATGAGCCACGAATGACTGCGCTGAAGGCAACGATCGCAACAGGGCTCCAGGCCAGTTGCCGCAGTCGAATGAACAAGTATCCAATAACGACAACCTCTTCCAGCAAAGCATTCTGGGCAGCCGACAAGATCAACACAGGAATGGTCCACCAGGTGTCAGTCAGCCCCGAGGCTTGAACTTCGGTATTGATGCCGAAGACGCGGGCAAGGGCGTACAGACCAAGTCCGGGTACGCCGATGGCCACAGCAATAACCACCCCGAAGCCAAGATCGAACCGTGGGCGGGTCAAGTCGAAGCCGATGGTGCGGCTGGCCGGCGGATCGGTGAGATTCAGCAGATACAGCGCTAGCAGCACAGGCATGAGGCCGAAGGCAATGCCGACCAGCTGGTAGGTCAGATCCAGCCACGGCCGGTCTGGGGTAATCGTGGGATTCAGGGTGGAAGTCTGCTGAGCCAGTGGCACATCGCGCGTCAGCCGCTCGATGATGCGCAGCACGGCATAAATCGCCGACTGACCCAGGGAAAGGCCGAGCACGATCACGACTTCAAGGCCTAGGCGCGTCCGGTTCACCGATACCTCAGACGCGCCTGGCTGTATCACGAGGCCCATCCTGCCTTCTGCACTATCACTTGCAATCACGCCACGACAGACAGAAAGGTCGTCCTGCCGTCCGGATCTGGTGTCTTTTGAGAATCATGATCTGCTCTCGCGGGGCGGAGAATGGTGTGGTGGGCGAGTCTGTCGTTGGGCAGGTGGAGCGGCCGGGTGCGTTAGGCATCCATATTCTTTTGTTGAGGAAGCGGCTTGCTATCGAACACCTATTCGAATAGAATGAGGGTATGCAACTCGGGGA
>JAICEV010000397.1 GCA_025923975.1 Propionibacteriaceae bacterium | reverse complement strand
GCCAATGTTGACGTGCGGCTTTGTCCGCTCGAACTTCGCCTTTGCCACTGAGGCTCCTCCTGGATGTTCGCCACGCTGGTCGCGGGGCGTTTCTTGGGTTTACTAGCCATTCGGCCGATTTTGACCCGGCCTAAGTTTTGTGGACGATTCCGCTCAGGTCAAACGCAATCGTGGTGGTTGATGTCATTCCCCCCGTGCCTTTTGAATGATCTCCTCGGCGATGTTCTTCGGCGTCTCCGCGTAGGAATGGAATTCCATCGAGTACGAGGCCTGACCCGAGGTCTTGGACCGCAGGTCGCCGACATAGCCGAACATCTCCGACAGTGGCACAAGTGCCTGCACGACCTTATTGCCATGCAGGTCATTCATTGCCTGAACATGGCCGCGCCGCGCATTGAGATCACCGATCACGGTCCCCAGATAGGTCTCCGGAGTGGTGACCTCCACTGCCATCACCGGCTCCAGCAGCGCCGGGTCCGCCCGGCGAGCCGCCTCCTTGAACACCATCGAGCCAGCGACCCGGAAGGCCAGCTCCGAGGAGTCGACATCGTGATAAGCGCCGTCGACCAGTGTGACCTTCACGTCGTCAACCGGGTACCCAGCCAATACGCCAAACTGCATGGCGTCCTGGATTCCTTCGTCAACTGCCGGGATGTACTCCTTGGGGATGCGTCCACCGGTGATCTGGTTGACGAACTCATAACCAGCGCCTGCCGGCATCGGCTCGACGTTGATGATCACCCGACCGTACTGGCCTGAGCCACCCGACTGCTTCTTGTGGGTGTACTCGACCTTCTCGACCGGCCGGCGCAGCGTCTCGCGATAAGCCACCTGCGGCTTGCCAATGTTGGCCCCGACCCGGAACTCGCGCTTCATCCGATCGATCAAGATCTCCAGGTGCAGCTCGCCCATCCCGGCGATGATTGTCTGCCCAGTCTCGTCGTCGGTGTGGACGCGGAAGGTGGGATCCTCTTCAGCAAGTCGCTGGATCGCCATTCCCAGCTTTTCCTGATCGGACTTGGTCTTCGGTTCGATGGCCTGCTCGATAACGGGTGCCGGGAAGTCCATCGATTCCAACACAATCGGATTCGCTACGTCACACAGCGTCTCGCCAGTGGTGGTGTCTTTGAGGCCCATGACGGCAACAATCTGCCCGGCGCCGACGGAAGAGATCTCCTGCCGTTTGTTGGCGTGCATCTGGTAGATCTTTCCGATCCGCTCCCGGCGTCCCTTGGTCGCGTTCAGCACCGTCGAACCAGCCTGGAGCTTGCCCGAATAGAGGCGGATGTAAGTCAGCCGACCTAGATGGGGGTCTGCTGCGATCTTGTACGCCAGGGCCGCGAAAGGATCCTCGTCAGTGGGATGCCGTTCGATCGTGACCGACTCATCGCCCGACTTGAACCCGATGATGGCGGGGACATCGAGGGGCGATGGCAGAAATGCGATGACGGCGTCCAGCAACGGCTGCACACCCTTGTTCTTGAAGGCGCTGCCGCAGAGTACGGCAGTGATCTTGGACGCCAGCACCGCACGCCGGATGGAATCCTGCAGCAGCTCTGGAGTGATCGAGTCCTCATCGGTGAGGAAGGCCTCCATCATGTGATCGTCGTAATCGGCGACCAGCTCGATCAGCGCATGGCGAGCTGCCTGCGCCTGCTCAAGCAGGTCGGCAGGGATCTCCTCAACGGTGTAGTCCTCCCCGATCTTGGTCTCACCGCGCCAGGTGAGGGCGCGCATGTTGATCAGGTCGATAACCCCGATGAAGTCAGCTTCAGAGCCAATCGGCAGTTGCACGACGGCAGGAATGGCGTTCAGTCGATCCTTGATCGTCTCTACGCAGTGCTCGAAGCTGGCACCCGTACGGTCTAGCTTGTTGACAAAGCAGATCCGTGGCACCCGGTAGCGGTCAGCCTGACGCCAGACAGTCTGGCTTTGCGGCTCGACACCTGCCACCCCGTCGAAGACGGCGACGGCACCATCGAGCACCCGCAGCGAACGCTCCACCTCGATAGTGAAGTCGACGTGCCCGGGAGTATCGATGATGTTGATCTGGTGATCTTTCCAATGGCACGTCGTAGCGGCGGAGGTGATGGTGATCCCCCGCTCCTGCTCCTGCTCCATCCAGTCCATGGTGGCGGCGCCCTCGTGCACCTCACCGATCTTGTAGTTGATTCCGGTGTAGAAGAGGATGCGTTCGGTGGTCGTGGTCTTGCCCGCGTCAATGTGGGCCATGATCCCGATATTGCGGACCTTGGACAGGTCGGTCTTAATGTCGACAGCCATAAGGGTCTTTCTGACTTGTCAGCGTCTCAGCGTGCTCTAGCCCGTTGAGAGTCTGACAACTCGGCGTAATTACCAGCGGTAGTGGGCGAAGGCCTTGTTAGCCTCCGCCATCTTGTGGGTGTCCTCGCGGCGCTTGACGGCGGCGCCGAGGCCGTTCGAGGCGTCGAGGATCTCATTCATCAGCCGCTCGGCCATGGTCTTTTCGCGACGCTGCCGGGCGAAGTGCACCAGCCAGCGCATCGCCAGCGTGGTTGCGCGAGCAGGCTTCACCTCGACGGGAACCTGGTAGGTCGCGCCACCGACACGGCGGCTCTTTACCTCAAGCGAGGGCCGGACGTTGTCCAGCGCACGCTTCAGCGTCTGTACGGGGTCCACGCCGGTCTTGCTACGAGTGCCCTCCATCGCTGTGTAGACGATGCTCTGGGCGACCGTCTTCTTGCCGTTCCACAAGATCTTGCTGACCAGTTGACTCACCAGCGGCGACCCATAAACGGGATCGGCAATCACCGGGCGCTTCGGGGCCGGACCCTTGCGAGGCATTACTTCTCCTTCTTTGCGCCGTAACGGCTGCGCGCCTGCTTGCGGTTCTTCACACCCTGGGTGTCCAGCGAGCCACGAATGATCTTGTACCGAACACCGGGCAGATCCTTCACCCTGCCCCCGCGAACCAGCACCATCGAGTGCTCCTGCAAGTTGTGGCCGACACCGGGGATGTAGGCGGTGACTTCGACTCCAGAAGACAGCCGGACACGAGCAACCTTCCGCAGCGCTGAGTTCGGCTTCTTCGGGGTCGTCGTGTACACGCGCGTGCACACCCCCCGACGCTGCGGCGAACCCTTGAGCGCAGGCGTCTTGGTCTTGCTCACCTTGTCCTCGCGACCCTTGCGGATCAGCTGCTGAATTGTGGGCACCGCGCTGTATCTCTCTCTTTCATCGTGAGTGGTTTGCGAACCTTGGGGAAGTGCTCCTGCGGGTCAGCGTGCGAACACCGCCGGCACTTAGACATTCGGGCACGCACAAAGTGTCGGGCAAGCCCGAACACAATCGTCTAGGTTAGCTCTTCGCTCATCCCGGGTCAAAAACCAAACGCTGAACCCCGCCTGGGTATTCCGAGTCGTGGCGTCTGGCTGGTGATCCGGCGCCCGCTCTACTCAATCCAGTGTGACTAGGGACGATGAGTCAACCGAGCGCCGCAGCGCCGGATCAAGATACTCCCCCGCCTCCAGTAGTCGCGGGAGCAGGGCTCGCTCAGTCGTCGTGGCGCGGAAGGCCAAAGAGATCGTCACATCATGATCCGGGCGATGTATAACCTCGATCGGATCGCCAGCTCTGATGACACCTGGAGTGATCACGCTGAGGTATGCGCCTGGGCGACCGACCGCGGTAAACGT
>JAICEV010000396.1 GCA_025923975.1 Propionibacteriaceae bacterium | reverse complement strand
ACTACAAGAACGACGACCGGGCGCCGCTGCTGTTCATCTCCGGCGGCGAGGACCATCTCCAGCCCCCCAGCGTCCAACGGTCCAACGCCAAGCACTACAAGTCCAACACCGTGACCGAGGTCAAGGAGTACCCCGGCTACGCCCACCTGCTGCCCGCTCAGAAGGGCTGGGAGCAGATAGCCGACGACGCCCTCGCCTGGGCCGCGGAGCACGCGCGGTAACACAGGGCTGCTTCAGCGTCTGCTGGCATCGTCCTTCACCACCGCAGGCAGTCGCCCGCTGCGGTGGGCGGCGGCCAAGGATCGGTCGGCTTCCGTGATAGCCGGTCAGCGGTCGCCGACCAGGCGTCGTACCAACCGCTGCCATCACCGTCGGCAATCCCAGCGCAGGTGACGAGGATCTCGCCGGGCTGACCACCCCGAATCGATCGATACCGATATCGAAGCCGACGGAGCCGATACGGAGCCGCCCTGATGCACCCATCCCTGCTCAAAGGTTGACCACCTCACCGCTCATCTAGCTCAAGGAGAAGTCCACATGCGGGTCGCTGTGCCCGCGGCGAGGTTGGAGTCGAGGACCGTCCCGACCCGAAGATCCTGGCGCCAAGATCGGCTCCGGCAGGGCCAGCATCGACAGCTGAACGCCGGGAACCCGGTGACCGCCGAACAGATGTGAGCATTGTTCTTCTGGGTCTGCACCCGCGTGATCCGCGCAGGCAAGCCTGATCAGAGCCAACCTCGCCGCCGGAACAGCAACACCAGGAGTACGCCGACTATGAGCATCACCACGAGCACCGCCGGATAACCCCATCGCCAGCCGAGCTCCGGCATGTAGGCGAAGTTCATCCCGTACAGACCGACGATCACCGTCCAGGCAATGCCAATCGACCCCCACGCAGTCACCTTGCGGACGAAGCGATTGAGCTCGGTGGACACGCGCGTTTGGAACAGGTCGATCATTTCCTGCAGGTACTCGCGCTCAAGATCAGCCGTGTGCTGCAGGTGACGGAAGCCCTGCTGCGAGTTTCGCACCCGGCGCAGGTCGGTCTGCATCAATCCCTCCTGCAGGTCCATGGTCTCGATCAAGTTCGCGAACGACTCTGCCGCCTGGGCGGCACTGGTACGGATCGCCTGCAAGTCGTGGCGGAGATCGAACAGGTCCTGCAACAACGCTTCGGCTTTCACTGGATCCTTTTGTGAGACGTCCCGTTCCACCTGTGCGATACGAGCCGAGGACTCGGCGATCAGATTCTCGTGTGTCCGCATCTCTTCGGCCCGAATCGCGCCGACGAGCTCGAACGAGCTGGCTGGACGAAGCTGGCCGCTGTCGATCCGCTGGCGCACGTCGGCGAGCTCGCGTCGCGCGATCTCCGATGTCAACGACGAACTCGTCGGGCCGAGCACGGTGACCAACATCTTGGGAGTCAGAAAGAGCTTCAGCGGCTGGAAGCGCAGCCGTCCGTCGGCGCCGCGAGCGAGTCCATTGATCGCACTGAAGTGGTGGTCGGCGTAGAAGCGCATCTTCGGCACCGGAGACCGGTTGTGGCACTCCTGGATATCGCTTGGCCTGACATCAATCAACTCACCGAGCAGCTCCATGCTGTCCTCATCGGTGTGGTCGAAGTCCAGCCACAGCGTGCCGCCATCCCGGGCGGCAGCATCATGGATCTCCGTCATCGACAACGATGCCGCGCCCGCCGGCGAGATCAGCCGTGCCTCCATGGGAACATCCTGACTGCGACGAGCACCGATGTCGCCTAATCGGCGCTACTAACATGCATTGGCAGCCTAGGCCTCAGGCGCAACCCCATCTCGAGCAGCTCAACCCCCTCGCAAGAGGGGAGCTAGGGGCACGTTCGTCGAACCCTGAGGTGGGCAATTTGTCCGGGATGTCCAAGCCGTGATGGACGGAAACGTCGTCGCCGCACGCCCCAGTTGGCCGTATGGTGCGAGCTGGCGTGCCCGGCACTTGACCTCTGTGCGTACGGCGAGGGGACCGATGCGCTGTGAGTGCGTTAGTTATGATCCGAACCATCCTGAAATTGGCCGGCATCCCAGCCGGGGTGCCTTTGTTGGCTGCATCATATTTGCGGTCTTCGGATTAGCCCTGGGGTTGGAGCGATCTTCGCTAAAAATAAGTCGTAACAGAAAAATGCTCCGAAGGGCGTTCAATAGTTCCTGGCTGCGGGTCGTGGTGATGTTAGAACTAACCTTCAATACATTCAACTAAAGCGTCAACAACTTCGTTAAGTGGGCGTGCGGCATCAATAATTATCCTCTCAGGTATATCTTCTTTCGTGGCATGAAGACGAAGTATCAGTTCTTTTTCCTTTTTGTTTCCACCCCAATCGTCAACAGGACGACTATCAAGTCTTTGTTTGAGTGTTTCGATACCCACGTCCAACAAATACCCCCCTGATAGGCAAGTTCCTTATCGCCATTAATGGCTTTATAACCACGCCTTCGAAGTTCATTACATACTGAACTTTTGCCTGTGCCCGAGACCCCTTCGACAAGGTAGTTTCTCTTCCCCATTGGCTTATCATACCAAGAAATAAACCGCCTATCCTACCCAACGGCCAAAACAAAACGAGGCCTCGCAAAGCCTTATTAAGCATGAGTCCTCTGGCTCCGGAGGTCGGGCTCGAACCGACGACCAATTCGTTAACAGCGAACTGTTACACCCTCATACATTTATGCGTTTGAGAATGTCGCAACCCATCCAAGGCCGAGCCGTATATAGCGCAAAATGCACTGTGTCCACTCCTAAGTCTGGCCTGAATGTTTGCCTACTGGGCAAATGGCCAAAGGCGTTAGCCATGCTGCGGTTGGGCGGCTTTGAGGAGCGCTGGTTCATCGAGGTTGACCGTGGCACAGAGTCGCGGCACACGTTCGGGCGATTGGTCACCCGCGTCCTCCGTTGACCACGACTGTGTGAGCTGATTGGTAAGAGTTTGGTAATCAGCGCCGTGGTCAAGGATCGACTGGTTGGGTATCACTAGGTCGGTTAAGCTGCGGCTGCCTGTTGAAGGCCCGGGCTGAACGCCGATCGGCTTGGCGTACCGGATGCTGAGGAGGCCGAGATCACCAACCTGCGGCAGCACGTACGCCGCTCATCCTGGGCCGCCGTGGTACTGCACGCCGCCGATGGGCGCCTTGCCGCTGGCGCACTGCCAGGTGCTGGCCTGACCTCGACATGATCAGCCGGGACCCGAGCTCGTCGGAATCCCGGCCGGTCACCGCGCGGGTGCGAGTCTTCATCGCCTGCATGCCGGAGGTTGTCTTCGACTACTTTGCCGATCTGCGGAACGAGCCGCAGTACAACCGGCAGGTCAGTGGCATCACCAAGACGTCGCCTGGCCCAGTCGGGCTCGGCACCACGTTCCAGGGATCGCATCCCGGCTTTGGGCGGGTCACATGGCGCCTATCGGAGTACGAACGGCCCGGGCACGTTGTGATTGAGGGCAATGTCGGCCAAGGCGCCTACCGCTGGACCAGCGATTTCGAGGCCGCGGAGGGCGGCACGTGGATGACTGGTCGGATGGAGTGGCTTCCACCGCGGCGGTGGCGGCCCTTCCGACGACTGCTCGGGGCGATGCTGCACTGGAACGCGCGCCGCTCGTTTCGGCAAATGGCCGAAGTTCTTCAGCGGGGCGGATGCTGATAGGTGCGCACTCGGGGGCCTT
>JAICEV010000395.1 GCA_025923975.1 Propionibacteriaceae bacterium | reverse complement strand
GTGCCGTCCGGAAGCACCAGCGCCATGGCACAGACAAATTGCGCAGTCCGTTCCTCCAGCGGTACGTCCTCCAGCTGGCGTAGCAGCAGTGCGTTGTTCTCCTCGTCGCTGGCCCCCGGCCCCGCCCAACGCGCCGACCGTACGCCGGGCATCTGGTTGAGCACGTCAACCACCAGTCCCGAATCATCGGCCAGCGCTGGTAAGCCGGTAGCTGCGAGACAGGCCCGGGCCTTGATGAGGGCATTGCCCTCGAACGTGCGCTCGGTTTCAGCCGGCTCCGGATAGACAGCCACATCGTCCAACCCAAGGACCTGGACCTGTGGCGCCTCCTCGGCAACGATGCGCCGCAGCTCAGCCAGCTTCTTGGCGTTATTAGTGGCCACCACGACTCGACGGGCAGTCGGCATCACGACGCAAGCGCAGCACGCTGCAGTTGGGTCAGCTGCGCGCATCCGACAGCGCCCAGCTCGAGGAGCTCATCAAGCAGCTTGCGATCAAACGGAGTGCCCTCGGCTGTTCCCTGAAGCTCGATGAAGGCTCCGTCACCGGTCATCACGACATTCATGTCCGTGTCAGCCGCCGAGTCCTCGGTGTAGCACAGGTCCAGCATCGAGCTGCCATCGACTACGCCGACCGACACGGCCGCAACGGAGCCCGTCAAAGGTTCAGCGGTCAGCAAGTCGCGGTCGCGGAGCCAGCGGACCGCGTCCGCGAGTGCAACGTAGGCGCCAGTGATCGAGGCAGTTCTGGTGCCACCATCGGCTTGCAGCACATCGCAATCCAGCACAATAGTGTTTTCACCGAGCGCCTGGTAATCAATGATGGCGCGCAGGCTGCGGCCGATCAGCCGGCTGATCTCGTGGGTACGACCGCCGATTCGGCCCCGAATGGACTCACGGTCGGTACGGGTGCTGGTGGCTCGCGGCAACATCGCATATTCGCTGGTCACCCAGCCGAGCCCAGAACCCTTACGCCAGCGCGGCACTCCCTCGGTCACACTAGCGGCGACGAGTACCCGAGTCTGGCCAAACTCCACCAGCACCGAGCCCTCCGCCTGAGTCAGCCATCCCCGGGTGAACCGGACCTCCCGAAGTTGATCATGGCTACGTCCATCGGCTCGAGAGGTCACCACGCCACCCTATTGGATCACCGACCAACGATGTCCCAGACAGCTCCAGGCTTCGCGAGTGACACCGGACCGTCGAAGTGGGGTGTTGCCTCGGCCAGGACACGATCGGGTTCGTACCACGGCGGAATGTGGGTGACCACGATCGCTGCTACGCCGGCGGCTTGACCGATCGCGGCGGCTTGGGCTCCTGACAGATGCATCCCGTCGGGATTGTCGGGATGGTCCAAAAAGGCCGACTCCACGAGCAGCAGGTCCACGCCATTTGCAATCTGTACCAGAGCTTCGGAGGGCCCCGTATCGCCGGAGTACACCATGGCGGCTCCGCCGGGTTTGTCTTCCTCGACCCGGATGGCGTACGCCTCAACCGGATGGTCGACCCGGACGGTCCGAACGATAAAGGGGCCGATCCGCTGGCTGGGCTGCCAGATACGCCAGTCGAAATGCTCTTCGATGGGGGGACCATGCTCGCTGACTCCGCCATCTTCACGTGGCACTTCATACGCCTGGGCGATCCGCGCTGCGGCGTTGGCGGGGCCGTACACGGACCGCCGCGGCCATGGCGCGCTCGGCGAGTAACACGCGGCAACGTAGTAGCCGCACAGGTCCAGGCAGTGGTCGGCATGCAAGTGGCTCAATGCGATGGCATCGAGCTCACGCGGGTCAAGGTAGCGATAGAGCGCACCCATCGCGCCGGGACCGCAGTCGAGCAACAACGAGAACGTCCGATCCTGGTACGGCGCCTGCACCAGGTAGCTGGAGGCCGGCGAGTCGGGTCCTGACAATGAACCGCTGCAGCCAACGATGGTCAGTTTCATCATGGCGATCAGACGAACTGCTCGACGCCAACAACGAGGCCGCCCATCAGGCGATGACCAACGCCCTCGAACGCGTCGGGGTTACCCGTGGTCAAGAACCGGTAGCTGGCTTCCCGTGGCTGATCATGGGTCAGACCGCGCCGAGTGAGCGCCGCGTACACGTCCTTGGCGCACTCCTCGGCACTGGACACCAAGCTGACGTTGTCACCCAGCACGTATGAGATGACACCGGTGAGTAGTGGATAGTGGGTGCAGCCCAAGATCAACGTGTCGATATCGGCTTGCTGCAAGGGTTTCAGGTACTCCTCCGCGCAATCCAACAATTCCGGGCCGCCAGTGATCCCTGCCTCGACAAAGGAGACGAAGCGGGGACAGGGTGCGGTGTGCAGCTCGATGTGCGGAGCTGCGGTGAACGCATCGTCGTAGGCCTGCGAGGTGGCAGTCGCTTCAGTGCAGATCACTCCAACGCGACCCGACCGGGTGGCAGCGACCGCGCGGCGCGCCGCAGGAAAGATCACCTCGACAACCGGCACCGGATAACGTTCCCGGGCATCTCGGAGTACCGCTGCGCTGCCCGAGTTGCAGGCGATGACCAAGATCTTGACGCCCTGCTCGACCAAATGATCAAGACATTCCAGCGCGTACTCGCGGACATTGGCGATGGGCTGCTCGCCGTACGGCGCGCGTGCCGTGTCGCCCAGATAGATGATGTCCTCGTGAGGCAGTTGGTCGATGACCGCGCGCGCGACAGTCAGCCCGCCGAATCCAGAGTCGAAGATGCCAATCGGAGCGTCGGTATCAGCCGCCACGAGCGCTCAGCCTACAAGCGATAGCCGAGTAAGTCCGTCATCACAGTAAGTCGCGAGTTCCCCGGCTTCGGCAGATCGCTAGCGGACCGGCCCAAAAACTACGCCCAGACTTGGGTATCCAAGTAATCCTCGCTGGCGTCGAGGTCACCGCTGTAGGCGCCCGTCGAGAGGTATTTCCAGCCGCCGTCGGCGATGATCAACACGATATCGGCGGGCTCTCCTGCGCCGACAGCCTTGGCAGCTTGCGCCAGTGCTGCGTGCACAATCGCCCCCGAGGAGAGTCCGGCGAAGATGCCCTCGTGTTCCAGCAGCTCGCGGACGCGACGGACGGCATCACGGGCACCCACAGAAAACCTCGAGGTGACGTAAGACGCGTCGTAGAGCTCGGGCACGAAGCCTTCTTCGAGGTTGCGAAGACCGTAGACCAGCTCGCCATATCGCGGCTCGGCCGCAATGATCTTCACATCGGGTTTCTTCTCGGCGAAGAAGCGACCCACGCCCATCAGTGTTCCCGTTGTGCCGACTCCTGCGACGACATGCGTCACCTCAGGAAGATCTTCCAGAATCTCCGGCGCAGTCGTTAGATAGTGCGCCTCGGTGTTCGCTGGATTGCCGTACTGGTAGAGCATCAGCCAGTCAGGATGTTCTGCCGCGAGCTGCTTAGCGACGCGGACTGCCTCGTTGGAGCCACCCTCGGCCGGTGAGGAGACGATCTCGGCGCCCCATATGGCAAGCAGCTGCTTGCGTTCGGCCGAGGTGTTCTCTGGCATGACGCAGATCAGCCGGTAGCCGCCGACCTTGGCCGCCATGGCAAGGGAAATACCGGTGTTGCCGCTGGTTGGTTCGAGGATGGTCGCGCCTGGTCGCAATCTCCCATCGGCCTCCGCAGCCTTGATCATGGCGATCACGGCCCGGTCCTTGATCGAACCGGTCGGGTTGTGATCTT
>JAICEV010000394.1 GCA_025923975.1 Propionibacteriaceae bacterium | reverse complement strand
TGCCGTTGACCACGGTTGGCATCGACGCCGATCGGGCTGCACAACGCATCCTCACCGAGCTGCTGCAGATGATCGAAGGGTCCGAGCCACCCGCCGGCACAGTGACCCTGCCGGGAACGGAGCTGATCATCCGGAGATCGAGCGGACCTGTTCGCCGCGACCACCGCCATACGAGCGTCACGGAGGCAGGCTGATTCACCATTCCCCAACCACCGAACACGATTAGGAAGGACGCCGATGTCCGCTACCCCATTCACCCGACGCAAGTTCCTCATCTCCACGGCTGCAGCTGCCTCGAGCGCTTGGTTCCTTGCCGCCTGCAGCCCCGATGAAGGTTCGGCCCCCGAAGCCGCTCCATCCCCTTCGACAGTCCCTCAGGCCGACATCGACCAAGCGCTCGACACCGAGACCACTTTGACGTTCTGGACATGGGTGCCCGACATTGAGAACGAGGTCAAGCTATTCACCACGAAGTACCCCAAGATCAAGGTGAATGTGACCAACGTCGGGCAAGGCGCACCGCACTACCAGAAGCTGCGGTCCACGATCCAGGCCGGGCAGGGGGCTCCGGACGTCGCCCAGGTCGAGTTCCAGTTCATAAATTCCTTCACGTTGGGTGAGGGAGACTTGCTTGACCTCACCCCGTACGTGCCGGCGACACTGAAGGACTCCTATCCGGAATGGGTGTGGTCTCAGGTCTTTACCAATGGCGGTCTGTGGGGAATCCCGCAGGATACCGGTCCGATGGGTCTGCTCTACAGGGACGACCTGCTTCAGGCGGCCGGGCTTCAGGCGCCGAAGACCTACGATGATTTCGCTTCCGCGGCTCAGACGTATCGCTCTAAGAACCCAAAGAGCTACCTGGTGAACGTCGCCCCGAACCAGCCCGGTCAGCTGGTCGCCTATCTGTGGCAGGCCGGTGTCCGACCATTCAGCTTCGACGGCCAGCAAACCGTCAAGGTTGACTTGGCCAACGAGCAGGCCAAGAACGTAGTCAAGTTCTGGGGTGATCTGGTGACAAGCGGGACCGCCTCGAATGATGCCGACTTCAATGACTCCTGGTACCAGGGCTTGGCTAACGGCAAGTGGGCCACGCTTCCCATCGCGGCCTGGGGGCCAGTATTTCTGCAGGGCACGGCCGGCAAGACATCTGGGAAGTGGCGGGCGGCCGACCTGCCGCAATGGGATGCCAGCACGATCGTCTCCAGCAACTGGGGCGGCTCCACCAATGCCGTATTGAAGCTCAGCAAGAACCAGGTTGCGGCGTCCCAACTTGCGTTGTTCATCAACACCGACAAGGAGTCCGCGCTGAAGTTTGCCAACGAACAGTTCTTGTTCCCGGCTATGAAAGAGATCCTGGCCGATCCTGGCTTCCTCAATGAGGAGTTCAAGTTCTACGGGGGCCAAAAAGTGAACGAGAAGTTCGCACAGATCTCCGAAACCGTCGGCACCGATTTCCAGTGGCTGCCATTCATGGACTTCGTGTACACGAATTTCAACGAGACCCTCGGCAAGGCGTTCGCGGATAAGACCGATGCCGTCGCCGGGTTGCAGGCGTGGCAAGACGCTTGCGCCAAGTTCGCCAAAGACCAGGGTTTCACGGTCGCCTGACTGTCGCTTGGCGCCTGGCGCTCAGTGTCAGGCGCCAAAGCAACTACCCGAAAGGGGCTCAATGTCCACCCTCGTCGATGCCGCGCCAGCACCCACCACCCCACTGCCGCGACGCTCGCGCCTCACCGCTGCTAAACGCCGGCAGTACGGCGCGGCCTACACGTTGGTCTTGCCGTTCTTCATCGTCTTCGTGGCCACGATGATTGTGCCGTTGGTCTACGCCGGGTATTTGTCGCTCTACCGGACGCGCCTGATCGGCGGCACGAGCTTCGCTGGTGCGGAGAACTACATCAGGGCCCTCACCGATCCACTGTTCTTGAGTGGCGTTGCCCGGATGGCGATCTTCCTGGTCATTCAGGTGCCGATCATGATCGCCTTGGCCTTGTTCTTCGCTCTCGCCTTAGACAGCGGAATGATGAAGCTAGCGAGGTTCAGCCGGTTAGCGATCTTCGTGCCGTACGCGGTCCCGGGGGTCGTTGCCACCTTGATGTGGGGGTATCTTTACGGCCCCGATTTCGGGCCATTCGCCCAGATCAGCAGATCACTCGGATTCGGACCGCCGCCATTCCTCACCCAGAACGGCATGCTTTTCTCGATCATGAACATCGTGAACTGGGCATTCATTGGCTACAACATGATCATCATCTATGCCGCGCTGCGGTCCATCCCTAGTGAACTGTATGAGGCGGCACGAGTTGACGGAGCCTCGGAGCCTCGGATCGCGTTATCGATCAAAATCCCCGCAGTCCGACCGGCGCTGCTGCTGACGGTCATCTTCTCGGTCATCGGCACGTTCCAGCTGTTCACCGAACCGAAGCTGATGCACACGTTGGCTCCGAACGTGATCGGCACCGCCTACACGCCCAACCTCTATGCCTACAACATCGCATTCGTCAACCAGGATGCAAACTACGCAGCTGCCTTGGCGTTCTTGCTGGGCATCGTCATCATGATCGTTTCTTACATCGTTCAGCTGACGAGCCAACGGAAGGAGCGCCTTTCATGACCGCCGCGGACCGCATGAGCGAAATCGCCAGCGCATCGGAGGAGCTCCGAGCCGACCTCGATGAGGCGGCTGAGCCGGGGAGGAATCCGGCCCGCAAGCCGACGAGCTGGCTGCTGACCATCTTTATGCTGATCAGCGTCGGCTACTTTCTCGTTCCGCTGTTCTGGCTGGTGGTTGCCTCCACCAAGTCCAACGCCGATCTGTTCAGCACCTTCGGGTTGTGGTTCGCAGACTTCAATCTTTTCGAGAACATCAGAACGGTGCTGACCTTCCAAGACGGCGTTTTCATCTCTTGGGCTATCAACTCGGCGATCTACGCCGTCGTGAGTGCCGTTGGCGCCGCTTTCCTATCAACGGCTGCCGGATACGCGTTCGCTAAATACCAATTTCCCGGTAAGGCTGCGTTGTTCGCCATCACCCTTGGGGCGATCATGATCCCGGCCGCTGCCCTAACGGTGCCGACCTACCTGCTGTTCGCCCGGGCCGGCCTGACTGACACGTATTGGGCAATCATCTTGCCTTCGCTAGCTACCCCGTTTGGTGTGTTCTTGATGCGGGTCTACGCGGCCGACGCCGTGGACAGCGCGCTCATCGAGGCAGCGCGGGTCGATGGCGTGGGTGAGTTACGGATCTTCTTCACCGTCGCATTACGGCTCTTGCTGCCAGGATCGGTGACCGTCTTGCTCTTCTCGCTAGTAGCGACGTGGAACAACTACTTCCTGCCATTGATCATGCTCAACTCGGAGGAGAAGTTCCCTCTCACGGTGGGCCTCGCGTTATGGCAGTCGACTGCCGCCGGTGGATCAGGCTCGCGAGCCCTGTTCTCCACAATAATCACTGGCTCCTTACTATCGATCGTTCCGTTGGTGATCGCGTTCTTGTTCTTACAGCGTTACTGGCAATCCGGCCTAGCAAGCGGCGGCGTCAAGACCTGACACCATCGAAAGGACATCTCACATGGTTTCAGCCCGAGATCGCGTGCTGTTCGGCGCTGCCTACTACCACGAGTACCAGCCGAGCCCACGACTCGACACCGATCTGGACCTGATGGCCACGGCCGGCTTCTCAGTCATCAGAGTGGGGGAGTCGGTGTGGACCACTTGGGA
>JAICEV010000393.1 GCA_025923975.1 Propionibacteriaceae bacterium | reverse complement strand
CTCCCCTCGAACGCGCGCGTCGATACCTTCCTGCCCTACGACCAGCTCCTTCCCCACACCGATGTAATGATCACCAACGGTGGATTCGGAGGCGTGCAACGTGCGCTGTCCTACGGGGTGCCGCTGGTCGTCGCAGGGACCACCGAGGACAAGCCGGAGGTGGCCGGACGAGTGGCCTGGTCAGGGACCGGCATCAACCTGCGCACCGGTACGCCCTCGCCCGCCCGACTGCGCCGAGCCGTTCGGTCCGCGCTCGCCGACCCGCGCTACCGGATCGAAGCTGCGCGTCTGCGGCGGGAGATCATTGGCGCGGGCGATCCCCTAGTGACGATCGCGAACACGATCGAGTCGTTGGTGTCGCCCACCGGTCCGGCGGTCAGCGACGGCGCGACACAGCCGCTGACGGTTGGTCGGGCGGGCGCCGACTACGCGCCGAAGACCTGCGCGGCGTACCAGCGGCCATCCGAGCTCTGGACCGCGCCGACCCCGAGCAGGCGATAGCTGCTGTTCAGGATGTTCGCGCGGTGCCCGCTCGATCCCATCCAGCCCCTTATTACGGCTGATCCGCTCGGGTAGCCATACGCCACGTTCTCGCCCACCGCGCGCAGCTTGCACTCGCGCAGGATGGGCCCCAGATCCTGGTGATACATCCGCCGCTCGGCCGCCATCCGCGCCGCTTGCCGCTCGGCGTAGCGGTCGACGCAGGCTTCGGAGCTGAGCGCCTGGAGCTCGCGCGAGGTCCGCTCGGCATTGGTCCCCGAGACCACGTCAGCCTCGTAGCGGTCGCTTGCGGACCCGCCACCACCGCCACCGGCACTGTCGGGCTGGGTGAAGGTGACCGAGCAGCTGCCGTGCCCGTCGCCGTCGACGCCTAGAGTGATCTTGATCTTGGCCTTGCCGGGCGCGCTGGCCGGGTTGCGCGGGTTGCGCACCCGGTACGCGGTGCCGTCCTTGTAGTCGTAGACGCCGGACCAGGTCAGCTTCTGGATGCGGGTGCCGTCACCGGAGTAGCTCCGCACGGTCGAGTCGGTTGGCACGGCACGACCGTTGGTGGTCCAGCCGGCGTAGTTGATCGCAATCTTGCGTACGCCGCCGGAGGTGTAGGTACTACCCCAGATGGCCTTGACCGTCCAGCGGATCCCGCCGCCGTCCACGCACGAGCCGGTCTGGGTCGTGGCAGCGTCGGCTGTCACAGTGCCGAACACCGCGGCTGCGCCGACCAGGCCAGTCGCCGTGACTCCCGCAAGGCCCTTGCGTAGCGAGCTGATGGAAAGCCGTGGGGGCATGGCTGAATCTCCTCCGAGAGCTGCGAGTAGGGCAGGGCGCTGAGCGCGGTCGCAACGAAGCGGAGGCGACGTTACCGTACCGTTATCTTTTACCGCACCTCCTCGGCTCAGATACTGAACAGACGGTCCGTTCGACCCAACTCTTGGAGACCACGATGCTGGACCAGCCATCAGACCCAGACGTCACGCTTCACCACGTGGCGTTATACGTGTCGGACTTGGAATTGACGCGGCGGTTCTACCGAAGCGCACTGGGGATGGAGGAGATTGCCCGCCCGGCCGACTTCACTTTCCCTGGGGCGTACTTCCGGCTCGGTACCGCTGAGGTCCATGTCGTAGTGGAGACCGAAGCAGGCAGGACTCAGAAGCTCCGCCAGCAGTGGTCGCCGGACGAGCTCAAGACGGGGTACACCGTGCATTTCGCCTTAGGCGTGCGCGATCTCCAGCCGATCCTCGCGCGACTGGCCGAGAACGATGTGCGAATTGCGGGTGGCCCCCGTATCCGGGCTGACCACGTCGAGCAGTGGTACATCGCCGATCCTGATGGCTATATCGTCGAGCTGCTCTGCCAACTGGACGTCCACGCGGCGGACCGGCGTCGCCACGAACTCTCCGAGTCTGGTGAAGGCGTGCCAGTGGCACCCGGCTACTGAATCATCACGAAGATGAAGCTCGTTGTGAAAACAGGTGCGAGGGGTGGGGCGGCTCTACGAGCAGCTTCGCCACAGCCTCCTCGTGGCTTCGGTCGGTCACCGTCTGCCGGTACTCGTGCTGGCGGACATGCTCACGCCAGGAGGGGAGGAGGTAGAGCTCGATATACCGGTCCGTGGTGGCACCGTTCCGGTAAAGGCCCCACCGCACCGCTCCGGTACGCCGCCGCGATCGCGCCGCGTACTCCATTTCCTTAAGGAAGTCGTCGATGCGGCCGGGGCGGACGTGGTACTCGACCGTAACCAGGACGGCACCTGAGTGCTGGTCGGGGTCAAGTGTCAGCTCGGGCGTTGGCCAGTGTGATGAATGACTGGGGTCGAGCCGGCTGGCGTCGGGCAGGCGCAGGATGGGTAGAGTCGCCAACCCGACGAGCAGTACCGCGGCCGCAGTCAGTAGCGACACCTCCGTCGATACCAGCCCCGCCAGGGCACCCCACACAAAACTGCCCACCGCCTGCCCGCCCATGAAGACGAGCAGATAGATCGCGAGAGCACGAGCACGGATCCACGCCGGCAAGATCAGCTGGGCGGTCGCCATGAGAGTCGCCAGCACCGCGGTCCACCCAGCCCCCGCCAGGACCAGAACGACCATTGCGATCGGCGTCGACCGGCCGAGTGCCAGCACGACTAGGGCAAGCGCGTACGCAGCGGCTGCCAGCACCAGCAGGACAGTGGAGGACAGCCGCGTTCGGATCCGACCCAGTTGCCAGGCGCCGATGATCGCCCCGATGCCGAGGGCCGCTAAGAGGATGCCGTACCCGGTGGAGTTGAGCTTCAACCGTGAGCTGGCTACCACGGGGAGCAGGGCCCACAATGCGCTTGCGGGTAGCACCCATAAGGCGGTCCGCGCAAGCACCCGCAGCAATGCAGGTGACGCGCGCACGTACCCCACTGCGAGACGCATGGCATCAGAGAAAGGCTCAGGGTCCAGCCGGGGCGGGGTGGATGGCAGCCGCAACAGCGCGATGACAAAGACCAGGTAACTGACTGCGTTGAAGGCAAAGGTCCAACCAACGCCGGCAAGAGCGACGAGGAGGCCGCCGATCGCGGGGCCGATTGCTCGCGCGAGGTTGACCGCGACGCCATTGAGTGCCGCGGCTATCGGCAGCTCCGCTCGGGGAACCAAGTCAGGCACCGTCGCCTGCAAGGCGGGGCCTGTCAGCGCAACTCCGGCACCGAGGGCGGCCGTGAAAGCAAGTAGCGCGGCCGTGCCAAGATGCCCGGTCAGCGTGTCGACCGCGAGTGCGACAGCGACCACGGCCATGCCAGTTTGAACGACGATGAGCATCCGGCGGCGGTCGAGGACGTCAGCAAGAGCACCCGCCGGGAGGGCCAGTAAGAGAACGGGCAGGCTGTTAGCAGTTTGCACCAGGGCGACCAGCTCGGGTCTGCCGGACTCCACGGTCAGGAACCACTGCGCCCCTACCGTTTGGGCCCAGGTCCCGACGAGTGAGAACACCTGGGCTATCCAAAGCATCCGGAAGACGCGATGGCGTAAGGGTGCCCATGCTCCGGGTGCCGCCGCCTCAGCCTGATCGGAGTTGGTCACTTGACGGCACCAGCCACGACTAAGAGGTTAGACACTGGCTGAGAGCCCTCGCACTGCAGAGGCGGCGAGCCGTACGCCGAGGCGGAGGTCTTCGGTGAGCGCCAACCCCCGCGGCCGGGATGCTGGCCTCAAGCTGTGGTCTGGGTCACTATGGCTGCATCAGCTGCTCTCAGATGGGAGACTCATGACT
>JAICEV010000392.1 GCA_025923975.1 Propionibacteriaceae bacterium | reverse complement strand
TTATTCACTTCTTGTTTTCCTGCTCATGTTTGTAAATCGCATCTTTCGCCTATCCTGCCGGCCGGTGTCTTTAACGCTCAAACTTTAAGTCTCCACTCTCCACCAACTTTAGTAGCAAATTTGCTAAGGTTTCAGCCAGGGTATCAGCGGCCGCGTTTATTCTCTCGCCGCCGCTGTCATGGTAGGCGGCGTGATAATTCGAGGTGACTTTGCTGTTCATTACAGACCAGAGGCCCGGCAACTGGTCGGCTATCTCCTGCGCGGTGGGAGCGGCGATGTCGAACTGCGTTGAACCGCTGGACTGCGTAAAAAACAGCTCGTCTGGGGGGTCCATGCGCTCGGAGTAATGCCACATTGACACACGCGGGAATCCCACCGCCTTGAGCTTCTTAGCTGTTTCGAGCGATACGACGTTGCGTTCCATCACTCCCCCTCCTCCGACTTCACCTCGACCTTCATACCCATCGGGATGGGGAAGTGCTGCCCCAATACTTGTTGGGACCGGGCAGTGGCAGCCGCTCCTGTCCGAGCAAACGCTTGTTGATGCGTGCTCGCAGCTACGATCTGACGGACGCGATCGTGCTCTTGAGCACTGCTCGGCCGGTCTGCTGCGTGTATGGGACGAGCGTGTGCGACAGGATCCCCCGCACGTCGCGCAGATTGCATCGGGCCTCGGCGATGTCGACGCCGAGCTTTGTCAGGTCGCGGTTGTCCCGGACGGCGATCGTGAGTGTGGCCTTGGCTGCCCTGATGTTGTCCATAGTGCTCGGGGTGATCTTGCGGAAGAAATTGAGCCGTTCCTACCGTCGCTAGCGAGCGGGAGCGGAAACAAGCCTCGGTGTCGCAGGAAACCCTTCATCATGAGGAGCACAGCAGGGCAATCTCGGACCGGCGGCCGCCGAAATCGATCAGGCAGGCGGAATGTAGACGCGGAAGCGACGCTCCAGCCCAGGAACGGGTACGTGCTGCCATGAGGCCATGTAGCTGTCGGGCGGAGGAGGCGCAGGCAGGAGCGCAAGCACGAAGACTCCTTGTGCTCTAGCTCGAGTCACGCGTCCGGGTTCAGGCTTCGACGTTCCGGAGGTCTGGGCATCGCAGCCGAGATAGAAAGCCAACGGGGCCGGCGGGTTAGTGATGACCAGGCACGGTCGCTGGTTGACAAGAGGCTGGAGGGCAGCGCCCGCTCGGCCATGAACTGACCGTCGTTGCCAGCTTGCATCCATCTGACGCTCAGCCAGGACGAGCATTGGAGCGACATGGCCGGCAAGTGCCGCCACGATGATGACGGCCGCGGTTCTGCGCCACCGTCTCATTGTGTGAACGAACGCGAAGGCCACAGGCAGGGAGAGCAGAGCGAACGTCGGCAACAGAAAGCGCAGGGTCGTGAAGTCCGGGAGCAGTAGATAGAAGGCGGCAAGTAGGGCAGCTGGTAGGCAGACGAGCATCATCTCGGGCAGTCGATGCTCTGACACGGACCAGACGACGCCGAGCGCTGCGATCAGGAGCACGCCGATAAGCCAAGTCGTCAGGACTAAGGGCACTGGACCAGCGTCGGCAGGGGTGCCTCCGCTGCAGCAGTACACCGGCGTGCCGTCAAGGAGACGAGGGAAGATAAGCAGGTTCGAGGACCTCAGACTCAGCTCGTGGGTCCCGCTGGTCTCCGCCGCGCGAAGCCTTTCGACTGGACCCCCGAACCGCACGTAGGCCTCAATGACCCATGGAAGCCAGCCTACGAGTTCACCGATCGCCACCGCGGCCAGCACGTTGAGGCGTCGCAGGCGCGTCACAACTAGCGCAATGGCGAAGAGCGAGGCCATCACCAGCACGCTGTCAGTGGGTCGAACGAGCGCGACAAAGCCGGCGCCTGCAGCGGTTAGAGCCAGACGCCACCAGACCGGGTCATCAACGGCGCGCATGAACAGGCCGGTGACGGCTACCGCACCTAGCCCGACGTACAGGTTGGGCATGACGAGCGACCCGAAGGAAGCCGTAAACCAGATCGTGGAGAACAACAGCGCCGCCGCCGGCGCAATGGCAGGACGGAGCACTCGAAGCCAGGGCCAGAAGGCAGCAATCAGACCTGCACTTGAGAGGAAGCCGAAGTAGAGCCGGTAAATCGTCAGACTAGGTGAGAACACCGCTACGGGAGCCGCGAGCACCGGCATTCCCCACGCCCTCGGCTCTGTCCAGTACAGCTCTGGGACCCTCGGGTCGACCTTGGCCAGATAATTTGACTCGTCCTGAGAAAGCCCGAGTGGATGCCGCACGATGACAAGCTGCACCAGTAGGAAGATCAGTCCGACAAGTACCAGCGCAATCTCGCCTTGGCGGAGTGAGAACGTAGCATGGGGGCGGTGTGGCCCGGCTGAATCTCGTGTCACCGCTGTAAGCACCACGGTTCCCGTCGTCGACGACTTGGCCGCCTCCCCCGCGGTAGCCGGGAATACCCCGGATCGACGCTTTTAACCCACAGCCCGAAGCAAAGCTACTTTCATGACCCACTGGGACACCTGGCCGACAACGCCAGCGCGGAGGATGCCACAGCCCGACGGCATCGAGACCGACCTCGGCACCGCGATCGGAAAGCTGTGACAGAACCTTTAGCGGCCGGGAGGCCGCCGTATCCGGGCACGTTCACCGCACGGGCGGGGCTGCGCCCGTTCTACCCGTCCCCCCGCGGCGCTATGGAGCCTGCTGGCTGGTCGGCATACCTGACTGCGTAGCAGATATCACGCCAGACCAGGAGGTGCAGTCGCAGGCGATCCACCCGCGGCGGCACCGACCAAGGCGTCACTGGCGCTGACCCCAGCCTCCAGAGATCTTGCCCCACGCGGCTCACAAATCCGTTCGGTAAGACCACCAGAAGTGGCAACGACACCGATGCCAACCCGTCGCGCGCCGGGTGCGACAATTCGGCTCAATGGAGATCGAACAACTCGACGGTTCCGCTCACCTCGCAGCGGCTCACGACGCGCTCGACGGGCACCGGTGGCAGGAGGCCTTCGACCTCCTGATCCGAGCCGACCGCGAGGGACAACTTGGCGCGCCCGACCTTCAGGCGCTTGCCGAGGCTGCCTGGTTCACCGCCCAGCCCGATTTCGCACTGGAGGCAAAGGAGCGTGCGTTCAAGGCGTACCTCGCGGACGGGAACAAGGCCCGAGCCGCCGCAGTCGCCTTTGACCTCAGCCGCGAATATCACAACAAGCAGAAGTTCTCGATTGCTTCCGCATGGGCGGCCCGTGGCGAGCGTCTCTTGGAGGGTGAGCCGGAAGGTTTCGCCAGCGCATACCAGGCCTTGGCGAAGAGCATTGCTGCGGAGCGTGCCGGTGATGTCGAGTTGGCCATCAGGCTAGCTGGACGGGCCGTCGAACTCGGCACCCGATTCGAGGACGCCGACGTCAGAGCCTGGGGACTATTGCAGCAAGGCCGGCACTTGATTGCCGGAGGACGCACCAGCGAGGGATTCTCCCTCTTGGAGGAGGCCACCATCGCCGCTGTGAACGGCGAGCTGAACCCGTTCATGGCCGGGGTGGCGTACTGCTGCATGATCTCGTCCTGTCGCGACACACCCGACTATCGGCGGGCCAGCGAGTGGACCGAGGCCACTCGCCGGTGGTGCGAGCGGCAGTCCATAAACGGCTTCCCCGGCATCTGCCGGGTCCACCGGGCGGAGATCGTCGCCTTGCAAGGTGCGCTGGACCGAGCGGAGCAGGAGCTGCGGCAGGCCACCACAGAGCT
>JAICEV010000391.1 GCA_025923975.1 Propionibacteriaceae bacterium | reverse complement strand
GGGCAAGTTCATCGCCCCTGGCAACCGGGACAACATCCCGCTCTGGTTGACCATCATCTGCGGAATCGCGGGGGTCTTGATCGGCTGGTTCATCTACACCGCGTTCGGCGGTGACGGTAGCCCGGGCATCGACTGGGTGCGCTGGCTCATCGCCATCGCTGTGGCCGCAGTGCTGGTCATGATCGCCTCCGCGTTGACCGCCAGGTCGCGCCCCCGGGCCCTGTGAACCATCCCACTCCTTGAGGCGCCGGACACGGGCCCGACCCACAGTCCACCCCTGCTGCGGGTTGGCCCCGTGTTCGACTGGAACCTGCCAGACCGGCGGGCCGTCCGGCGCAAGCCGTGATCACTCGCGAGTGCGCAGTAACTGCCCACGTCGCAGCCTCACCGTAGGCAGTTGCTGCGCACTCATGAAGCTCTCAACCTCGCCGGCCCAACCTAGGTCGGCGGGATGTTCTGGTTGATGCGGAAGAAGTTGTCCGGATCGTACTCTTGCTTCAAGGCTTGCAGCCGGTCGTACTTCTTCGGCCCGTACGACTGCCGGACTCGCTCCGTACCCTCATCGCCCAAGAAGTTCACATAGACACCTTCGTGCCACGGTCGTAGCGCGGACCAGAAATCCCGTACCCATTCGCGCTCTTCTGCGAATCCGGCGCTTGTCTCCGTGCTGGCCCCGATGTTGTACGTAAAGCCGGTTGAGCGCCCGCTGAACGCGGTCTCATCATCGCCCACTCGGCTCACGGCACCGCCCCTCTGCCAGATTGGGAACGACGTCAACGGCGAGGAAATCCGCAGCGAGTGCTCCACCGTGATGTCGATGATGTCATCGCTCAATTCGGCGACGTCGCAGCTTTTGAAGTAGTACCAACGACCCGGCGGAAAGCTGGGATCGAACATTGCCTGATGTGTCAGGAACGGTTTCGGCACACAGGCATCCAAGACCGGTGAGCCGAACGCCTTCAACGGTCGGATAAAGCGTTCCCCTTCTTCGATGTCACCGGCCCAGCAGCAGGCGACCACAACCACCGGCTTACCGTGAAGCTCTGGTGGCACGAATGGCAGCGGCGGCGCCATTCGGTGAGTCACGATCGTCATCAATTCGTCCGGCGCCTCAGCGACCCAGTCACGATAGAAGCGCAGGACGTCTGGCGACTTGGCCATCGGCCAGAACACCGGTCCCGCCATAACGTGCGGTCCTAGCGGCACGCAGTGGAACTCGAATTCAGTGACAATCCCGAAGTTGCCCCCGCCGCCGCGTACTGCCCAGAACAGATCAGAATTCCGATCCGCGCTCGCCTGCACGAACTCACCCTGGGCGGTGACCAGATCGACTGAAATGAGCTGGTCGATCGACAATCCATGCTTGCGCATGATCCAGCCGATCCCGCCGCCGAGTGTGAGTCCGGCCACGCCGGTATGGGTGACGATGCCCGATGGCACTGCGAGGCCGAACGCCTGAGTTTCCCTGTCGAGGTCCCCGAGCAGCACACCCGCCTGCACGCGTGCCGTACCCCCTTCAGGATCGACCCGGACTCCTTTCATGAGCGAGAGATCGATGACTGCGCCGCCCTCAACCATTGAGAATCCCGGGAAGGAGTGTCCACCGCTCCGCACCGCGACCGGCAGGCCGCTGGCCCGCCCGAACTTCACCGCTGCGATCACATCCGCCACACCCGCGCAGCGAATAATCACCGCTGGTCGGCGGTCGAACGAAGCGTTCCAGATCCTGCGATCAATGTCGTAGCCCGGATCTCCGGGGCCGACGGCGTATCCGCGGAGAGCTGCCTGGTCAATCTCCATCGATACGCTGCTGAGGCTCATCGATGGAGTCTCTCAGTCAGCTACGAGGTTGCCAAGCCTGGGCTTTCGGATATGAGGAATCTGTCTCGCCAGTCCTGCGAAGGGTGTGCACCCTGAACCGATTGCGGCCCCGTACAGTCGAAGTCATGCAATGTCCCCATGACCAGACCGTGTTGCAGATGACCGAGCGCCAGGGAATCGAAATCGACTACTGCCCTACCTGCCGCGGGGTATGGCTGGACCGCGGCGAGCTTGACAAGATCATCGAGCGGATGAGCGCCCCGACCTCTCCGGAGCCATCCCGCAGCGAGTCGCGGCCCGATCCGCGCACGGAGACGGCCGGCTACCCGGCTGGCTACTCTCAGGGACCCGCGGCCTACCCGCAGTATCCGGCCTACGGGCGCTCTCCCAAGAGCCCGGATAGCCCGGACGACTACTACGGCCGCGGGTACGACGCTCGCTACCAAGACCCTCGTTACCAGGACCCTCGCTATCACAACCAGAGAAAGCGCAAGTCTTTCCTCGGCGACTTGTTCGACTTCTGACTGGCCGCCCCAAGACGGCGTGCCGCACCGTTGCGAAGAGGCGTGATTGGATGGCCTCAAGCGTCCGGCATCCGGTCGGCATCGGCCCCGTCGAGGAGCACCGATGGACTTCTCTGCACAGCTTGAGAAACTTCAACAGCAAGCCAACGAGACCGTTTCCAGCATCCGGTCGGCGAGCGCCGAGTCCCGCGACCAGCTGAAGCAACGCATCGACCAGGCTCGGGTGGACGCGAACCTGGCTCTCATGGACGTCAGACAGCAAGCTGAGCAGACATCCGATCAAGTCCAGAGCAAATGGGCGCAGCTGAAGGCGGATGCTTCCATCTGGATGGATGACATCAAAGCGAAGATCGACAAGCGAGTCGACCAACGAGATGCAAAGGCCGCGGCGAAGGACGCCGACCGGGCCGAACAGGATGCAGCTGACGCTATCGATTACGCCGTTTTCGCCTTCTACAGTGCGCAGCTGGCCGTGCTCGACGCGTTGGATGCACGCGCCTACGCAGACGAGCGCGCCAAGATCGCCGACTCATAAGAGAGACCCTGGACAGGCTGCGAGCAGGAGTACCGCTCGCCGGCGCCTGAAAACATCGCGCAAGGCTGACGTCGTTTAAACACCGATCCCGCATACGTGTCTCGATAGCATCCGACCGTGGCTCTTGACCTGTTTGCGGGTATTCCGGTCAGCGACTATGCGAGAGCCCTGCTGTGGTACGAGCGTCTGCTTGGCTCAGCACCGACCTTTGTGGCGAGCGCCACCTAGGCAGTGTGGGAGCTCGCCGAGCATCGTTCGGTCGTCATCGAGGAGCGACCTGAGCACGCCGGGCATGCCATGCACACGATTTTCGTCAATGACCTCGAAGCACCCGTCGAGCAGATCGCCAGGCGAGGGCTGGAGCCGGCTGAGCGTGAGACCTACTCCAATGGGGTGCGGAAGGCGACCTACCGGGATCCCGACGGCAACGAGATCGGGTTTGGCGGCGCGCCGATCGAAGATTCGATGAAGCGGCCCGACCAGGTCATTCGGGCACCGGTCATGAGTCCGCCGTCGACGGGAAGCGTGTGTCCGGTAATCCATCCAGCATCGCTCGAGGCAAGGAATGCGACTGCCGAAGCGACGTCCTCAGGTTCCCCCACGCGTCCGAGCGGGTAAAGGTCGCGGAAGCGATCGGCTCCGCCCTCTTGTCCGTCCCAGTTTCTGGTCCTGATGGTGGCTGGCGCGACAGTGTTCACCCGGATGCCATCGGCAGCCAGACTGGCCGCAAGGTTGATCGTCAGGGCGCCGATTCCTGCTTTCGCGGACGAGTAGGGTTCGCTGCCCAGAGCGGCGATGGCGTTGACCGAGCTGACGTTGACTATCGCGGGAGCCTTGGTGCTGCGGCGCAGCTGAGGAATCGCTGCTC
>JAICEV010000390.1 GCA_025923975.1 Propionibacteriaceae bacterium | reverse complement strand
TGACCGCTGAGCGCGCTGGCGAGGATCCGGGCGTCGGCTTCATGATCGCGGTAAGCCTCCGGATATCCGCTGAACTGGATTTTTTGAGCCACGTCGTTGATATCGGCGTTCTCCCAGTTGTCGATCTTGACGAGGGCGTCGTAGAACTTTCCCGTCGCATAGTACGGATCCATAAGTTGCCGCTTGGTGCCCCAGCCCTGCGAGGGGCGTTGCTGGAAGAGGCCAACGGAGTCGCGATCACCGTAGTCAAGATTGCGAATGCCCGTTTCTTGATAGGCCGTTGCCAGGGCGATGGATGCAGCACGGGGTGGCAGACCGCGGCGCACCGATATGCCCGTAATGATCGAGGCGAAGTGGGCTTGTTCGAGATCGACCACCGCGGATCTGTTGTTGACCGTCGCGACACATCGTTGCTGGCCGGGGACGGGCTCAGTCAGATTCCGGGAACGGAGCCACCAGAACGCTCCGACGCCGGTAGCGATCAAGAGGACGAACACGACAGCGAGGCAGCCAAGCGCGCGGGTTGTTGCGGATCGCAATGTGCTCAGTTGGCGTGTAGCTCGGCGTTCAATTCAACTCCACCACGTTGCCGAGGACGCATCTCAACGGCACCGGTTACCGAGTTGCGAATGAACATCAGCCCATTCCCGCCGGAGAGGTTCCGCGCTTTGACCACCTCACCCCCCGGCATGGTGACCTTTGTGCCTGCTGTGATGTACAGACCGGCCTCGACAATGCAGTCGTCGCCTAGGGCGATGCCGATGCCGGCGTTGGCGCCCAGCAGGCAACGCTCACCAATCGAGATGACTTCTGTGCCACCGCCGGAAAGAGTCCCCATGATCGACGCCCCGCCGCCCACATCGGAGTCCCGACCGACCACCACACCAGCAGAGATTCGGCCCTCCACCATTGATGTGCCGAGGGTACCTGCGTTGAAGTTGACAAAGCCCTCATGCATCACCGTCGTCCCCTCGGCAAGATGTGCACCCAGCCGGACTCGATCTGCGTCGGCGATGCGTACTCCAGTTGGCACCACGTAATCGACCATGCGCGGAAACTTGTCTACTCCGTAGATGGTGAGATGTCCATGATGAGCCCGCAGCCGAGTGCGGACCCTTTCGAATCCCTCAACGGCACAGGGGCCGGCCGAGGTCCACACCACGTTCGGAAGCGATCCAAAGATGCCCTCCATATTGATGCTCCGCGGCCTCACCAGCCGATGACTGAGGAGGTGCAACCTCAGATAGGCGTCTGAGGTGCCAGCCGGCGCTGCATCCAGATCGATTTTGACCAGGACAATCTCGGTGCGGACTTCACGGACTTCGTCGTCCACGATTGCGGAGATGAGCGCTGGCGGGGCTGCACTGTCGTCAGCTATGCCAAGCCGAGGCGACGGGAAGTAAGTGTCCAGCATCTGACCCTCGGCGTGGATCGATGCGAGACCCCAGCCCCAGGCAGCCCGACGGGGAGCAACGGCGGCGTCAGTCATGGGCCGAGCCTACCGACGCTGTAAGGTGCGGCTCGTGTCCGCGCCTCTCGATGTCAGTGGCGATGTCGTCGAACTGCTACGAGCGTTGATCGACATCGAGTCGGTCAGTGGGCGCGAAACCGAGATCGCCGATCGAGTGGAGCAGGCGCTGCGTGGACATGACCATCTCAAGGTGCTGCGGGACGGGAACGTCGTTATCGCCCGGACTGAACTCGGCCGCTCCGAGCGGGTGGTGATCGCCGGCCACCTGGATACCGTGCCGATTGCCGGAAACCTGCCATCGTGGACGACGCACGACAGCGCTGGGCGGAAGATCATCTGGGGCCGTGGAGCCTGCGATATGAAGGGCGGGATCGCGGTTCAGTTGTCGGTTGCCGCTGCGGTGACCAGACCCCAGCGCGACGTCACCTGGGTGTTCTATGACAACGAGGAAGTTGAGGAGTATCGCAACGGCCTGAGCCGGATTGCCCGGGAGCATCCCAGCTACTTGAGGGGCGACTTCGCGGTGCTCTGTGAGCCGACCAGCGCGCGCATTGAGGGTGGCTGTCAGGGGTCAATGCAGCTGCGGGTCGAGCTGAAAGGGTTAGCCGCGCACTCCGCGCGATCATGGATGGGCCACAACGCAATTCATGATGCCGGCGGTCTGCTCCGGCTGTTGGCGTCATACCAGCCACGGCAGATCGAGATCGACGGACTGATCTATCGGGAAGGGCTGAACGTGGTCACGATCAGCGGTGGAATTGCTGGAAATGTGATCCCCGACAGATGTGTCATCGAGATCAACTATCGATTTGCACCGGATAAGTCCCCGGCTGAGGCCGAAGCGTATGCGCGAACGGTTCTTGACGGCTATCCAGTTAAGGTCACCGACGTGGCTGCTGGAGCCCGACCCGGCCTGGACCAGCCGGCTGCGGCAGAGTTCCTCCGCGCGGTTGGTGGTAAGGCAAGCGCGAAGCTGGGTTGGACTGACGTCGCGCGCTTCAGCGCAATGGGTATCCCCGCGGTGAACTTCGGGCCGGGTGACCCAAGCAAGGCCCACGCCGACGACGAGTTCTGCCCCGCTGATGATGTCGTTGCCTGTCGCGATGCCCTTATCTGGTGGCTGAGCTGAACCCTGCCGCGTGGTGGAGGGTGACAAGGTGGCATGGTGGAGGATTCGAAATTGGAGGTGGCACATCATCCATCGCCCGCGGCTGAAACACACCTGAACGTGCGCTCCTGTCACGATGCATCTGTTGCAACGTGTGTAGGTCGTAAGGAACGCACGTGTACGTGCGTTTCAGCAGTCGCTCCTCCGACTGTCACAGGCTCTTGAGAGGCGTGAAAGCATTCACCCATGGAGTGGTTCATCGCTGTCGTCGCCGTCGCGGCATTAGGCGTGGCGGCGATGGCGGCTGCGGGAGGAATGGGACAGATGAGCAGGGATCCGGTTTACGACACATACCGGCAGGATCTGCCCAGCAACGGGGCCCTTACCGCCGAGGAGCTCAAGAACATCCGATTCGGTGTCACGCTCCGCGGATACGCGATGGCTCAGGTTGACGATCTGCTCGACCGATTAGCGCTCGAGATCGCCGAGCGGGACGCCTTGATTGCGGAATTGGCTGAGGGCGTCACCGTTCGACAGCGCCTCCAGGAATCGACGGCATCGGCGCGGGCCGCGGAGCAGTCAATTCCACACGATCCAGTGGGGCCAGTAGATCTCCCGACAGCGCCAGAGCTTCCTCCTGCTGCGGTTGAGGACCGCCAATCGAGCTAGCAGCAGGACAGAGGTGACAATACGGCTCGAGGCTTCCGCCGAGATCGATGCACCCATTGCGGCCGTGTGGGATGTGCTCATCGACTGGACCGGCCAGTCCCGCTGGATTCCGATGACGACGGTTCGGGTCACCGGTGACCGCAAGGCCGGACTTGGCACCCGAGTCGAGGCGCTGTCTGGCGTGCGGCTTGGTCGGATCCCACTAGGCCTGTTGGACCGCTTTATCGTCACCGGTTGGTCGCCGCCGGTCACGGACACGGCTGTGCTGGAGGTCTTGCACCTTGGTCCGTACTTCACCGGCGAGGGTGCTTTTCGGCTGACGGGCCATGACGAGAAGACCACAGTGTCATGCATTGAGGCATTCGCGCTTCCGGGCGGCCGACTGGTCGAGTGGCCCGTTCGGCTCGCACTGCCAGCCCTACGCGGTGGCCTTACGAGCAGCTTGCGAGCACTCGGCGAGATTGTTGCGGCGCCGCGATGATCACGGCGGCCCAGCCAGGTCCTGACGG
>JAICEV010000389.1 GCA_025923975.1 Propionibacteriaceae bacterium | reverse complement strand
CAGCGACATCGACCGCAACTACGAGCACGCCAGCCTGGACCGCGTGTTTGCGAGCGGCCTGACGTCCGGCAAGCCGCTTTTGGCCGCCGTCCCGGTGCTCTACGGCGTCCCTGAGGATGCAGCCGCGCTGCTGCGCTATGTGCGCAGCCGCAGCTTTCCCGTGGAACAAATTGAGATGGGGGAGGAGCCGGACGGGCAGCTGGCCCAACCGGAGCACTATGCGGCGCTCTACGGTCAGGTCGCCGATGCCTTGAAGGAGGTGGATCCGGAAATCCAGCTCGGGGGACCTGGATACCAGACCGTGATTCCGGACTGGATCCACTGGCCCGACGAGAACGGCGTCAAGTCGTGGACGGGCCGCTTCGTTTCTCATCTACGTGAACGCAACCGTATGGAGGACTTCAACTTCTTCTCATTCGAGTGGTACCCCTTCGACGACATCTGTGCCGACACTGCTAAACCGCTCCAGGACAATCCGAAGTTGCTTGAGAAGATCATGCAGAGGCAAGTGGCGGCGGGGCTGCCACCGGAGATTCCGAACGTCATCACGGAACTCGGCTACTCGGCCTTCGCGGGGCGACCCGAAGTCGAGATGCCCGGAGCGATACTGAACGCCGAGACTACGGCGAAGTTCCTCGAGCAGGGAGGTGACACCACCTACTTCTACGGGCTTGAACCCAACTGGGTCTTCCAGGAGGAGGAGGGCAAACCGTGCAACAGCTACGGCAACCTTATGCTTTTCCAGTTCTACGACGATTGGAAGACACGTCCCGTGGCGGCCTACTACGGGCGCAGCTGCTGAACAGTGTGTGGGTTCAGCGCGGCGACGCGCGCCACGAAGTTCTAGCGACCGACGCCACCACGGCATCCGGCCGGGAGGACCCAGCGGTCACTGCCTACGCGTTAAGGCGCCCGGATGCGCACCTTTCAGTGTTGATCTTCAACAAGGATCCAAGGAAGTCCACGTCTGTGCGTTTAGAGACGGTCGACGGCGGCGATCGCGAGGTTGTCAACGGATTGACCGATGTTGCTCAATACTCCGGTAAGCAATACAAGTGGGATCCAAAGAATGGTTCGGACTCGCATGGGCGGCCTTCCAAGAACGATCCGCCCTTACGCGAGACCGCGAGGCCGAAGAGGCTGCCGTGATCGACCTGCCGCCCTATTCGATCACCGTGGTGACAATGGAGGAGTAGCTCCGCCTGGGAGATGTCGCCTGCCGAGGTGGGGCACCAAGCCGGTGTAGTCGCATCGTCCGCGCCTCTTTGTCGCGTGCACTGGGTCATGATCGCGGTCAAGATGGCGGAGATGGTGATGACCGCTCTCCACAACTAGCCTTATCCAAGGACCTTAGGTCCAAGAGCCCCCATGATCGATGATTCCGACGCCCCGATCGATGACTCCGATAATCCAGGAAGGGATGGCATTGCGTCCAGAGCGGCAGGCCGGGCGGTCTCGGTGGCGAATCTTGATTGCCGTTGCCGTGGTGGGGGTGCTGGGTTCTCTCACTGCTGTCGGCGTGGTCTATGCGCGTCGGCCCCAGGACCGGGGCGCTACGCCGCTGTATATCGGCGCCCAGCCCGTGCGGGACCCGGGATCGGTGATTGTTAGCGCGGCCGGTGACATCGCTTGCCCGCCTGGCCGATGGCGCAACAGATCCAACATGTGCGGCATGGAAGGCACTGCGAAGGTGCTTGAAGCGATCCGGCCTGACGCGGTGCTCACACTTGGCGACAACCAGTACCCGAGCGGTTCGCTGGCCGACTTCGATGCATCCTATGCAGACACCTGGGGTACGTACCGCGATATCACCTTCCCGGTGCCGGGGAACCATGAATATGAAACGCCCGGCGCTCGGGGGTACTTCGCTTACTTCGGCAAGCGTGCCGGTGAGCCCGATAAGGGCTACTACAGCTACGATCTCGGTGCCTGGCACCTGATCGCGCTGAACTCCGAATGTCACCAGATTGGCGGTTGCGGGGACTCGGATCCGCAAGCCCGCTGGCTCCGGCATGACTTAGAGGCTCACCCACGTAAGTGTGTGCTCGCCTACTGGCACCGGCCCCGCTTCAGCTCAGGAAGGCACGGCAACTACCACGAACTCGATGCATTGTGGCGGATTCTTGCTGGGGCGCGGGCCGAGGTCGTCTTTGCCGGGCATGACCACGACTACGAGCGGTTCACTCCCATGAATGCTGACGGAGAGGCCGACCCGGAGGGGGTCACGCAGTTCGTCGTCGGAACAGGTGGCTGGAGGCATTACAAATTCCGCGACCCCAAGCCGACTAGCAAAGTCAGGATTACCGGGCGCGACGGTGTGCTCCGCCTGCAGCTGACCGAACAGGCGTACGCGTGGGAGTTCACGACGGCGCCGCGAGGTGAGGTCCTCGACAGCGGGAACGGCCAGTGCCATTGAGCGGGCTCTGCAGCCGACCGTCTGCACCGCGTACGCGACCACGCTCCCAACTCCCACCTACCGATCTAGCTGGTCAAGATCAACATGTCCAGCGACCATCAATAGCTCCCGGAGGTAGATCATCCGGTCAGTACAGTGGCCTCAGGCGAGATGATGATGGTCCAGGCAGTCGATCCAAGGCGGAACCGGTGTGATCAAGGCCGACGAGTCTCCCGGTGCGCGATCTTCACTGCGCTCTCGACCATCGTACTGACCTTCATTGTGCCAACTTCGGCCGACGCGGCAGGATGCAGCGGAACCGCATACGCGCCGCCGGCTATTAGAGTCTGGCAGGCAAATTACGGGCCGCCGGCCTCGGCGAACAATGTAAGAAGTGGGCGTCAGTCAAATTTCCGATTGACCTACAAGTGGAGGGCTGAGGGCAACGTTTCCCGGACGATTGCCGTCAGGGCCTTAGGCTTCCAAAAAGGGCGCCAAAAGTGGTTCAACCTCGGCATGTCGAGCCGGGCTGGCTCAGGCTCCGTGCCATGGGGCATGGTAACGGCGGTTCCGAAACTCATGGTTGCCAGCAGCGGGGCGGGTGGACTTGTGACATTCACGTGCTGAGCCACATCGGTTGAGCTGCTGGCCGCTGCCATTGAAGCCTTTCCAACGGATCGGCTCGACCATCAGACGCTAAGAGGCTGGTCGCCTCCCCGCGAGGCATCGTTGGACGCCTCGCGGCGGATTGGGAATCATCTCAGACGCGGAGTTAGATACGCCTTCTCGCTTGATCCTGGCGAGCGTTGGTAACAACCCCCTCAAGAGTTCCTGGTGCTGGACTCCGGCGGGCATGTCCTGGTTAGCGCGATTTCAAGTCGGCGCAGGGATGTGGTTCTTGTGCGTTGACTTGGATGTTCGGCTGGCGATAGCGATGATAGCTAGGCCGAACAGGGTGAGGACGGCGCTGGCGAGGAAGATGCCGCGCTGCCCGAACACGGTGAGCGAGCCGATCGCGATGATGGGTCCGGACACGATCGAGCCGATGCGGCGGGTGTTCATGTAGAGCCCTGTGGATAGGCCCGGGCTGGAGATCATCTGCTGGAACAGTGGTAGCCCGATTCCGGCGATGGCGGCGAAAGACCAGGCGTTCAGTAGCTGCAGGGCGATCAGCACGATAGGCCCGGTTACGAAAGCGAGGCCAAGGTAGTAAGCGATGCCGGCCAGGCAGCCGGTCGCGACCAGGCCGAGGTGGGAGAACCGGTCGCTGAGCCCTCCGATGAAGACCAGGGCAGGCACCTCAAGGGCTGCGGCGACCCCGAGCGCGATTCCGGCCCATATCACGTCGAGGCGCAGGGTCTCGGT
>JAICEV010000388.1 GCA_025923975.1 Propionibacteriaceae bacterium | reverse complement strand
TGTCGCAGCACACAGATGAGAGCTACGCCCGAGCGCTCTTCAACGACGGCTCCAGTGGTTTGGCGTACCTGCTCAAGGATCGGGTTGGTGATCTTGAAGATCTGGTACGCGCGCTCAACGAGGTGGCCTCCGGGGGATCGGTAGTCGATCCGCTGATCATTGACACGCTGGTCGCGCGACAGCAGACACGCGGGTCCAGTCCTCTGGCCTCCTTGACTCCGCGCGAGCTGGACGTCCTCCGGGAAATGGCCCAGGGCAAGACCAATGCAGGCATCGAGCAAGCACTGTTCCTTTCTGAGTCGACCGTGGAGAAGCACGTCAACGCGATCTTCACCAAGCTGGGCATTTCCGCTGCACCGGTCCACCGCCGGGTCGTCGCCGTGCTCGCGTTCCTTGAGAACGCTCCGGCGTCGGACCGGCTTGACAGCACTCGTACGCAGGCATGATCTTCTCTTCCCGCGTTTGCCGTCGCAAGACAGCAAACGAAGGTCCCAGGCGGCCTACCACCCCACGCGAGCCGTCCTCAGACGGCTAATTTGCGTGCGGCTCAGGGCGTACTCGCTGCGATCACGGTTGGCAAGGAGAAAGTGACGCTCTCGTCCACCAAGAACGATTCGTAAGCAGGCCAAGTCCCCTAGTCTCATCCCATGAGCTTGCAGAGCGCCGACGTCAGCTACCGACCGGCGCTGCCTCGCGGGCTGATCATTCTTCTTGGAGTCGCCGCTGCGTTAGGCGCTGCCCTCGCCATGAGGCAGTTCGCCAACATCATCGGTCCGGTGTTCTTGGCGCTGGTGCTCTCGATCGCCGTTCACCCGGTACGCCGCATGGCCGACCGTCGTGGCTTGCCAGCCTGGCTAGGCATCATCCTCAGCATGGTCGCTGTCTATGCCATCGTTGCCGGGCTCTTTGCAATCTTGGTCATCTCCGGCATTCAGTTCGCAACGCTGCTGCAGGACTACGCGCCACAGTTCCAGGCTTTCTTGCGCGAGGCCGTGCGAATCCTGGAATCGGTCGGGATAAGTCAGGACAAGCTGCAGCAGTTGGTGAGCCAACTCAGTCCAAGCAGGCTGGTGGATATTGCGGGTCAGCTGATCGGTGGGCTTGCCGGCGTTTTGAGCAATATCTTCTTCCTCATCGTGCTGCTGTTCTTCACCGTTGCCGATGCAGGAGCCTTTGCCTCCAAGCTGGATCGCATTTCACCGCGGGGGCGGCGCCTCTCAGACGCGTTTCAGCAGTTCGCTCATGGCTCGCGCCGGTATCTTGCGGTAGCCACGATCTTTGGCGCGATTGTCGCATTCTTCGACGTCATCGCACTCTGGATTCTCGATATCCGTTATGCGTGGCTCTGGGGGCTGTTGGCATTTATCACAAACTTCATTCCGAACATCGGCTTCGTCATCGGGTTGGTTCCGCCAACAATCATCGCCCTACTTGATCATGACGTGCTGACCGCGGTCATCGTTGTCGCGGTCTACTGCGTGTTGAACTTTGTCATTCAAACGATCATTCAACCTCGGATAGTCGGCGTGACAGTTGGACTCTCGGCCACCTTGAGCTTCCTATCATTGATCATCTGGACTACGATCCTGGGCGCTTCTGGCGCCTTTCTCGCTATTCCGCTTAGCCTCTTTGTCAAGACCTTGTTTGTCGATGTCGATCCTGAACATGACTGGTTAGTGCCGCTGTTGTCCAGCGAAAAACCTGGCGAGGCGGCCGAGTCGGCTCAAGCAGAGGAATCCTCCGCCGCCGAGACGAGGAAGCACTCCGATCCCAGAGTGCCGGGCACCTAAAGGATTCCCAGCCGCTCGGCCTCAAGGACGGCCTGCCGACGCGTTTGCACGCCAAGTTTGCGGTACGTCGAGCGCAGGTGGGTCTTCAGCGTGTTTCTGGAGATGAACAGCGCAGAACAGAGTTCGCGCTGATCCAGCGGAGTCGGTAGGTACTGCAGGATCTCCAGTTCCCGCTCCGAGAGCGGGTCAGTGAGTCGAGCGCCGGAAACCGGCTGCCACCTCAGATAGGCGAGCAGTTCCACCACTCGCTCTCCGTACGGCGTAATTCGACGGCGCTCTGCCTCAAGTACCGGCATGATTGCCGCAGCAATCTCACTGTACGGGCGGCGCCATTCGTGAACCTCAGTGCTGTGCAAGGCGAGCCGGAGATAGTGCGAGGCATGGTCGGGCATACCCGCCCGCAAAGCCAGGCTCGCCGCTCCTAGCAGCACCCGTACCCGCAGCGCTTCAGATCGGCCGCGAAGCAACGCTGACTCAACAGGCAAATCGCTCATCATTCGATCCAACCCGGAGCTGAGCTGGCCGATCCCAGAATCCAAGGCGGTGCGCTGCAGCACCCATGTCCATAAGTACGACCGATTGTGGGTTCCGTCGTCGAATCCGTTCCCGGATGATGATGATGATGATTGCAGAGTCAGATCGAGCGCCTTCGAGAATTCGCCTGCCGCCAGATAGGCATCGGTCCGGGCAATTGCCCATAAATAGCCGGTGGTCCACGATTCCTCGACCTCCGGATTTGTCGCGATCACATCATCAAGCAGCAACGCGCAACCCAGCCAATCGTTGTCTCGGATCAGGCGCCGACGGGCATCGGTAATGATTTCTAAGGCCCGGCTGATCGGGGAAGGAAATGCAGATCGCACATGGCTGGTCACGAGATGATCGGGCCGCGACTCAAGCTCGCCGCCGGTCTCCATCTCGAGCCATTGCCGCGCTGACCAAAGCGTTCCCCCTTGGTCTGGAGTCCAGGTAGCGCTCTCAGCATCAATAACTGACGACGCACGATGAAGGTGGTCTCGTGCGGAGCGCAGGTCCCCCACGACAATCGCTGCCCAAGCTCGGATCTCAAGGTCCCCGATGTGCAGGTTGGGGTACGACTGGCAGCTTGAGGCTCCTGACTCATCCAGCCTAGTCTCGAGCGCCCCGAGCGGGCCTTCGACGAAGAGGCAGGCCGCGTGCAGCTGGCGCCAGGCGTACTGGAGACCCATGGCTGCAGGTGTCGAGGCAGGCGCTGAATCGTAGCCAGGATCGAGCTCAAGGATCCTCACTGCCTCGCGTACCTGACCTCGCTCGGCGAACTGCCACGCCTGGAGGAACTCGAGCACTTCCCTCTCGAGCCTGGTGCTCACCCGAGACGGGTCCTTCAAAATCGCGAACGCCGAAGCGATCGCCTCCCGACGACCACCAGTCCTCAGCTTGATCAGTGCCGATGCTAAGCCCACGCTGAGGTTGGCGTCTCGATGAGCAGCGGGAAGCCGGGCGATAGCACTGTCGACCCATCCCCAGTCGCCAGTGGCCAATGCCAAGCATGAGCCGGCCAAAACTGACTCAGCCAGGACATCCCACGACTGACCCTGCACCGCCACCGGTACCGCTCGAACGTGCTCACCCTGTTGGGAAAACCACTCGGCCGCCACACCGGAAAGCCGCCGCACGTCATCCGGGGCAGAGCGCATCAGTTCCGCAAGCAGCAGGGCGCGGAACATGGGGTGGTAGCGATATGGCCAGCGTTGTTCGGCGTGCCGATGAACAAAACCGGGCTGGCTATAGGCCTGCTCGAGCAGCAACGCACTATCCGAACGGCCGGTCAGCTGCTCAGCGAGCTCAGCGTCAAGAAACTCACTGACAGAGGTCTTAAGCAGAAACTCACGAAGATCATTGGCGGTATAGCTGAGAGCCTGGCCCATCAGGTAGCTGCCGACGGCGGTGTCACCGTGCAGCAGCGTCGAAAAGGCATCTTCGGATTGGGCCGCTTGTAACAACGGTGTGGTTGAGAGCCTGAGCCCG
>JAICEV010000387.1 GCA_025923975.1 Propionibacteriaceae bacterium | reverse complement strand
CTGGAATCGGACAAGCCGGCGTGGGACCTGCAATGCGCACTCATGAGCTTCGTGGAGAACAACTGGAACATCCCCGACGAGGGAATCTGGGAGGTGCGGGGCAGTTCCCGCCACTTCACCCACTCAAAGCTGATGGCCTGGGTGGCCGCGGACCGCGCCGTCAAGGCGGTTGAACAAGCCGACGTGGAAGGCCCGTTGGACAAGTGGCGAGCGGTACGCGACGAAATCCGCCGCGACATCATGTCCAAGGGCTTCGACGAAAACCGCAACACCTTTACCCAGTACTACGGGTCGAAGGAATTGGATGCCGCGCTGCTGATGATGCCGCTGGTGGGGTTCCTGCCCGCAACCGATAAGCGGATCCAGGGCACCGTTGCGGCAATCGAGGACGAGTTGCTGCAGGACGGGTTCGTACAGCGCTACACCCAGGAACCCGGGGCCAACGTGGATGGTTTGCCGCCGGGAGAAGGCGCGTTTCTGGCCTGTACGTTCTGGCTGGCGCAAAACTATGCCCTGATGGGGCGCGGCGACGAGGGACGCGAGGTGTTTGAGCGGCTCCTCGGCCTGTGCAACGACGTCGGGCTGCTGTCCGAGGAGTACGACACCAAGGCCAAGCGGCTAGTCGGTAACTTCCCGCAGGCATTCAGCCACGTCCCGCTGATCGACACCGCGCGTGCCCTCTCGGTAGACGAGGGTCCAAATTACCCGCGGCAGCGGGAGAAGGAGGCTACCCCGGTGCCGGGCGGTCAGGAGGAAGAGGCCCCGGTCGCGTAACGCTTCGCCGGCAGCTGAACTGTGAGAGGGGGCATGGCATACCTCCTGATGGACTTGCCGCCCTCACGATCCAAAACGGATGATCTGTGTAGGCCCTTGGAGGCATAGTCACTGACTTAACTAGACGATCAGTCTTGGCGACGCGGTTGCCTCATGTGCGCAATTAGCCGTATTCGATCAAGGCGAACCCTGGCCGGTTTCGGGTTCGACTACTTCGGCGTACGATCCGATGCCGACGATGCTGCAGTTCGCAGAGTTGCCGTCGCTGAGGGCGAGAGCGGTGACTCAGCCGGTCTGCTCATCGAAAATGACATCCGCAGCATGGCCCAAGTGGTCACCGCGCACCGTAAGCACCCGCTTTCCAATGATCTTGTAGTCTTTACCGCTCGTCGTCAGTGGCAGCGGTGATCTTATTCGGAGCGCTCACCGTTACTGCGTCGGTCGCGCTTTGCGGCACAGTGCTTCCGGCAAGCCCGGGAATCTCTTTTCCGTCAGGTCGCGGAACTCATATCCCTCCCGGGTTAGCGGAAATCAGGGGCCGTTGCCAGCGCTGGCGGATGCCCCATGGCCTCAGAGAGGGAGCTCATCGGCTGCACGTTGAGAGACAAGGTCGGTTAAGCCATCCCTCACCCTTCGCACCCTGACCAGCGAGCGATGATCGACGCCGGGCCAAATCCCCGCGTCGATGGGACCGATCCGGAAGGTTTCAGCCGGACGGTCGGCTGAGGAGAACGCTCGTGGCCGGCGAACCTATCCGATTCGAGGGTGTGGCGCATTCCGTGCGCTAGAGCATGCGGACTCAGAGTGGCTGTTCCTTTGAGAGCCGTCGGCGGAGCTGACTGATGCGGATCGTTCCGATGACGAGCGCGACGATGCCAACCCCGATGCCGGCAATGAGCAGCGCAATGGCTAGCGGAACTGTTCCCTGCATCGAGAGGAACGTCACCTGCACCCGCTGCGTGTTCTGCAGGATAAAGATGATCAGCGCGATCAGTACGACCGCGGCGATGCAGATACCCACCCATACGGCTCCGACGCGAGAACGTCGAGTCTTCTCTGCCGGCTGCGCTGCCCCGGCAGCCGTGGGAGGGGGCGCGGTGGACGGTTTGACTGATCGTCGGCTGGCCATGTCCGCCTTCCTTTGGGAAATCCAGTCGTCCCGCATCTCGGTTTAGGCGTACGTCCAAGATGGCTCCAGGATACGCGTCATGATGATGGTTCTGCTGGGATGGACAGCCCGCTGACACAGCCTTGCTGAGCAGCCGTCTCACCGATCTCGGAAGTTAGTCTTGTGAACTATCAGCTCAACCGGGCCTACGCGCTGGGCTTCGCTGACCGCAGCGAGTAGCCCCCTCAGCCCAGTGGTTAGGGTCCTTGGGAATGCGGCTGGAGACCTGGCCGCAGCGCGATGGAGGCCGTCGTCCAAGCGTCGTGCGAGGCCGTCAAAGCTGAGGCGGAGCGCCGCAGCAACTTTGAGCTTCGGGCACGAGCGTGCCTGACTGAGATCTAGGCGCCCGCCCTCGAGCGGCGCCATGGGGGAGCGCATCCATACCTCGCGGTTGCCGCCTTAGCTCCAGTCGGTTAGCTCCCTTGCGTCCCGTTACGTCAGTCGGGGTGGAGTCGGCCTGCGCTACATGGGTGAGGCGTCCGGCCAGACTTGCACGACTTTGGCGTCAGCGTCGATGCCGAGCACTTCGGTGCCTTCGGTCATCAGTTCGAGCGCGAGTGAGTGCCGAAACGGCCGAGGCCCATGACCACGATCCCGCCAGCGAGGGATGCATTCCGGTTAGCCAATGACCGGCCGCCCTTCTGGTAGGTGATAGAGGCGCTCCCGATCACGAACCGCCAGCGCTGCTGTAACCAGCGTGATCGGCCCGAGGCGGCCGAGAAACATGAGGAACACCAGCAGCAACTCAGCCGGCGACGGCAGGCCCGCCGTTGATAGACCCACAGTGGCGAAGGCCGAGGTGACCTCGAACAACGCCTCCGAGAGGGGGTATCGGGCGATTTCGATCACCAGCAGCGTCGAGGAGACAACGGCCGCGACCGAGAGCAGCGCGATGGTCAGCGCCTGGCGCTGGACTCGTGCGTGATCTCCCCGTTCGAAGGCGTTCACCGCCGATTCGCCGCGGACCTTGGCCAAGATTGCGAACAGTAATACGACGCACGTTGTCACCTTGATTTCGCCCGCCGTGCTGGCCGACCCGCCGCCGATGAACATCAAGACTATGGTGCCGAGCCAGGGGCTCTGCTTCTCTTGGCCGATGTAAAGGCTGTTGAATCCTGCCGTACGGGGCGTGACAGCTTGAAAGCTTCCAGCGAGCAGGCGACCGCTGGGTGCAGCTCCCCGAGTGTTGCCGGATTATTCCACTCGTTGATCGTGATGAATGCGGCCCCAGCGACAGAAGAACCACCGCCATGGACATGGTGAGGTTGGTGTGCAGGCTCCAGCTGCGCGGCCGATGCAGGCTTCTGCGCAGCTCGAAGAGGACGAAGCCCAGTCCGCCGATGATGACCGCCAGAGCGATCGGCACGCAGATCCAAGTGCCCGCGATGGCTGCCGGAACAACGGCCTGCGGGCCGCTCGAGCCGGGTCACAGATCGTGCACAAGCGCGTTCCCCGACGCAACGACAGACCGGCTGGCCGACCCGAGTGGTTGGCGCAACGAGCCATGACCTAGTGCTATCACGCACCCGCCGCCAAAGCTTGGAAGACGACCGCTCCGAGCTACCCAACTGCTCCACTCTCGATCTCTCCTTCACACCCTCCACCCCCGACTCGCCCTGGCAGACGAGCCGAAAATAGAGGGAAACGGTTGGTCGAGGGTGGGGCAACACCAAGCCAGCACTAGCCCTCCAAGTGGGGCCAAATCAGGCTGGCACACTCACCCGGCGCGTAACAGCGCCACCTGGCGGGCAGCGACCACTCCGAATGCCAGCCAGATCCGTTCTGTCTCGGCCTTGCCACTGAAAGCAAGACCCACATCAAGGGGTTTGTCGTGAAGGCTGTGATCTGCGGGAGCCGCACCTACGGTGATGCGGCTGCTCGGCGGGCAAGCTGGCAGCT
>JAICEV010000386.1 GCA_025923975.1 Propionibacteriaceae bacterium | reverse complement strand
GTGTTCGAGCGATTTAAAATCGTCTGGCCGATCGACGTTGCAGATCGCGGCTGAGCGTCATCAAGCCGGCCGTACGTCCACTGTCCACACCAGCCGATCGGAGTCACGCCGCTCCGGCTCGCCCTGTCCCAGTGCGGATGCAGGTCGCACCTCGCGGCTTGACCGCCATCTCGGCAATTGTAGACTAGACACTTCGGCACCACCGAGGGAGGCGGTCCTGGGTTGCCGAGAGGAGGATGTCGCTCTCATTCGCCGCTGGTTTCAGCGCCTCACCGGTCACGTGCAGGCGGTCGACTATGTTGGGGCACGACCGCTTTTCGCCGAGGACCTGATCGCCTTCGGGACCTTCGCCGACTTCGTGACCGGGCGCGACGCGATTGAGAACCAGCAATGGCGCAACATTTGGGGCACCATCGACCATTTTCGCTGCCGCCTCGACGAAATGCGTACGATCGTTTCCGCGGACCGGCTTACCGCTGTGGGCATGATCATGTTTGACTCAACCGGCTACAACGAGGATGGCGCGCCTTACGACCGACCTGGACGGGCGACGATCGTGTTCGGCCGGGCTGAGATCGGCGCGGATTGGGTCGCGCAGCACACGCATTTCACCTTATGCCGCGGCGTTCCCGAGCGCTCCTTCGGCAACAAGCCGGAGAAGACCCGAGCTTGAAAACAGGCCCTGGCCTCTAAGTAACCATGACTCTATTCTCCAATCTTGAAGAGACGGACCTGGAAACGAGGCCGGGCTGACACATGACAAGACCGAGGGAGGCCTTCGATGGCAGGCGTCGCAGAAAACAGTTCGACCAGTTCTGAAAGATTCGTGGCGAGAGACCTACGAATACCCTTCATTCTGCTGGTGCTGTGCTTCACGGCATGGGGTGCGGCGGCGAACCTCACAGACATACTGGTCGGTGTTTTTCGTGGCATCTTTGACATGTCGAATTTCCAGGCTTCGCTGGTGCAGTTCGCGTATTATGGCGCATATTTTTTGCTCGCCCTACCGGCGGGATTCATCAACAAACAGTACGGCTACAAAACTGGTGTGCTGGTAGGGCTGGGTCTCGCCGCTGCTGGCGGTCTGATGTTCCTGCCGGCCAGTCAGTTGCTGGTCTACGAGATGTTTTTGCTGGCCCTGTTCGCCCTTGCTGCCGGGCTTTCCATTCTCGAGACATCTGCGAACCCGTTTGTTATTGCCATGGGCAAAGAATCAACGGCAACGCAGCGGCTTAACCTTGCCCAGTCGTTTAACCCCATTGGCGCAAATATCGGCGTCTTGATGGGGGCGGTCTTCATTCTGCCCGCGCTTACTCCCGAAGCAAGCAGGGCGATCATGAGTGACTCGCAGTTGCTCGCCAGTCAGGAGGCGGATCTGGCGCTCGTGCTCAAGCCCTATCTCGGCATCGCCTTGGTGCTGGTCGTGATCTGGCTGCTGATCTTCTTCAGGAAGTTCGAGTTGCCGCAGACTGCAGCCGCAACTGTCGAAGACATCCCATCGGGTAACGTCGCAGGACGGCTATGGAGAAACCGGCACTATCGCTACGGGGTGATGGCCCAATTCTTCAACGTCGCAGCCCAGACCTGCGTGTGGACCTTCACGATCCTCTATGCCCAGGACGTGGTGGGTGTTTCGCCGGAGGCTTCCGGCTGGTGGCTGCAGGCTAGCCTCATCATCTTTTTGCTCTCACGCTTTCTCATGACGTGGTTGCTCGGCATCATCCGACCGTCGCTTTTGCTGCTCATCATGGCGCTGTTTGGCGTAGTTTGTTGTGTCATCGCGATATTCTCGCTCAACACCCTCGGGTTGATAGGGGTCGTTTCCGCTTCCGCATCGTTGTCCTTGATGTTCCCAACGATCTACGGTTTGGCTTTGCAGGGACTGGGCGAGGACGCCAAGTTTGGTTCGGCCGGTCTCGTCATGGCCATCCTTGGAGGTGCCATCATGCCCATGGTGCACGCTGCGGTGATGGACGAAGTAGGACCTGCGATGGGCTATGTGGTGCCAGGCGTCTGCCTCGCCCTGGTCGGCGCCTATGCTCTGTTCGATCTCAGGAACACGCGTCCGGCGATATCCGATGTGGCGGTTTCGGCATCGGCAGGAGACATGTCATGACAGGCATCAAGTCAAACCTGCGGCGGCTGGCCGGATCGTTGTTGCTGGCGGGGCTCGGGGCCACACTCGGCGCATGCTCGGAAGAGCCGGACGTGACGATCGGGCTGATTACCAAGCAGGAAGTGAACCCGTATTGGGTGACCATGCGTGAGGTGGCCGAGGACACGGCGAAAAAGAACGACGTCACGCTGCTCACAGCGACCGGCACGAGCGATGTGGATGTCGAAAGCCAGCAGCGCGCCCTGCAGGAGATGGTCGCCGAGGGTGCCAAAGGCATCCTCATCGCGCCAACCAGTTCGACGGAACTGCTGTCGGCCATCGAGGCGGCGCGGGAACAGGGTGTGCTTGTCATCGCCGTGGACACACCGGTCGATCCGTTGGATGCGGTGGACGCCTATTTCGCCACCGACAACGAAGCTGCCGGTCGGTTGGTCGGGCAGTATGCCCTCGTCAAGGCCCAAGAAATGGGCATCGAGCCTAAGATCGCGATGCTCGACCTCGCACCGGGCATAAGCTCGGGCGAGTTGCGGCACGCGGGCTTCCTGAACGGCTTCGGAATTGCCGAGGGCGACCCCGCCATCGCCGCGATGGCCGACACGGAGGGAGACAAAGAGCTGGGCGAGGCGAAAATGGCCGAGATTCTTGCCGAGCATGCCGACGTCAACGTTATCTATACGGTCAACGAGCCGGCGGCGCTGGGTGCGCTCGACGCGCTCAGGGATGCCAATGTAAATTTGAGCCGAACGATACTGGTGTCGATTGATGGCGGCTGTCGAGCCATTAAGGACGCCGTGCGCCCGGGTGACATCGATGCGACAGTCATGCAATTCCCGGAAAACATGGCGCGTGAAGGCGTTCGCGCGCTGGCCACGGCCATCCGAGCTGGAGAGAACCTGTCCGGCAATCTTGATACCGGTGCGCGACTCATCACCGGGAACCCTGCACCGGGTGTGAAATCAAACGACGTCGCCTACGGCGTGCGCAACTGCTGGGGCAACTGACACAGTTGGGTCCCCGCGATAAGCTTGGCGACCAGGGGATCCGGCGCCGGAACCGTTTCGTCGGGGCCTCCGGCGGCCCGCTCCGGGGCGCTATGCATATTGTCATGACTGGTCTGCTGTTTCGTGCGTTGCGAGCGATGTTGCAACGCAGCATTTCTTCAGGCGAGAGCCGAGCTCGATCCGGGCCGGCTCATCCTGGAGCAGAACCTTATGACCAGTTACCTTGTTCTCTATATGACCCAAGGTGCCCGGCTGTTCGGGCAGGGCGAGAACGCGCGCGGCTTGCGCCTCTCCCGATTCGGCGTTCTGCCGCATGAGATCGCGGCCCTGAATGAGCGACGCCGGCCCGCCGCCCGCTCCGTACCGGCCGGGCAGGCTGGACAGCCGGAGCCGGAGCCAGGTGCCATGCTGCCGCTGGCCGACGGCGCTTAAGTCCGGGCAACCGGGTCGTGGTCGCGAGGTCAGGTCTCGGGTCGCGGGGTCAGGTCTGGTCATCGCGTCGTCGCCAGCGGGCGCGGCGCCGGTAGGCGTTGCTGGCGAGGGACGTCGACCAGCGTATCGGCGGCGTCCACCCGGCTCTTCATCTGCGCGACAAACGCGTCGTCGCCGAGGTAGATCTGCCTTAAACCGAGATTCCCCGGATGCCGACTTCCGAAGGCGACCTTGATCCGTTCCAGCACGCCAGGCAAGGGCCGAAAGGGCCGGAACATGGGTTGGCGCGAGGTG
>JAICEV010000385.1 GCA_025923975.1 Propionibacteriaceae bacterium | reverse complement strand
TGAGACGGCTCGTCGCCAGGGCAAGTACTCCGACGATTCCCACCCCAAGCACACAGCAGAGCTTGATCACGACCGGCCATGAATTCAGGTCTGGCTTCAGCAATACGCCGCTGGTAGCTAGACCAGCGAGTCCGATCCAGATCAGGGGCGTCATCCGTTCAGCGGTGAGCAGCACATCACCGATGGTCACTCGGCGAGACAGCGAGAGCAGTCCGTACCAGTCGACGGCCAACACTGAGCCGAAGCCGACTACAAGGGAAATCAGATGAACAAAGAGAGCGACAAGCTGCAGCCACTGCGGCGGATTGACCAAGGTCGAGATGAAAATCAGGCCAACGATGGTCAAGCTGACGACACCCAGCAGCCGGAACTCGGACGGGGTAACTGGTCCAACGGACTTCACCGTGCGAGCGAACATTTGCAGCACAAGCAGCTTCCCCCTGAAACTCTCGGCGCTATGCCGCCTATCGACTCTACAGCTTGCGGCTTTGTCGATGCTGACAACCCGCGGCATGAGATTCAGCGTCGGGGAGGCAGATAGCCATCATCACGTTGGATAAGAGGCCGCTCGGAAATTGACCCGCAGCCCGTACAACGAGCTAGTCGCAGTGATGTAGAGATGATTGCGCTGGCGACTCCCGAAGGTGAGATTCGCGGTGATCTCCGGCAGCCGGAGTTTGCCGATCAAGGAACCGTCCGGGTCATAGCAGTGCAGGCCGTCATGAGCCGCTCCCCACAGCCGGCCGAGATGATCAACCCGGATCCCGTCGTAACCCTGGTCGTCAGCGCAGAACACCTCCCCGCCCGTCAGTGCGCCATGATCAACATTGAAGACCCTGATGTGGTGCAGCTGGCTGTCGACGATGAACAGGCGGCGTTCATCGGGTGCGAATGCCAGGCCGTTGGGCTGCGCGAAATCCTCGACTACTGCTGTCAGGTTCTCGCTGTCAGGATCAAGACGGTAGACGTTACGCGAGCCGATCTCAGAGAAGTCTTCGTGGCCTTCGTAATCGGTGTCGATCCCGTAGCTCGGGTCGGTGAACCAGATGGATCCGTCCGAATGCTCCACAACATCATTCGGGCTGTTCAGCCGGTGACCGTTGTACGTAGCTGCCAAGACTTTGACCGAGCCGTCGTGCTCGGTTCTGATCACCCGACGCCCACCGTGCTCGCAGGTGACGAAGCGGCCTTGCCGGTCGACCGTACGACCGTTTGTGAAGCCGGCTGGCGTCAGGAAGACGTCAGTTCGCTCGCTTACTTCGTCATAGCGGAGTATCCGATCATTGGGGATGTCGCTGAACAAGACGAATCGACCAGCGGGGTGGTAGGCAGGTCCCTCCAGCCACCGACCTCCTGAGAAGAGCCTGGCGACAGACCGATCGCCTCCGGTGCCGGCAAAACGGGGATCCAGAACCTCAAACTCTGCGGGAATGAGATCGGCCACGGATTCTCCTGCACTCGTTGACTTCTTTGTCTGTGGGCTGCGGCGACTCTATCGAGAACTGGGCCTGAGCCCGCCTAAGGGCGTGCGCCAAGGCGTGTACGCCATCGTCGCTATGATCGGCCTCGATCAATTCCACGGGCCGTGGAACACGTGGGGCGGTAGCTCAGCCGGTTAGAGCAGGGGACTCATAATCCTCCGGTCGCGGGTTCAAGTCCCGCCCGCCCTACTTGAGCGGCCTGCGCCGATACTGGCCCCGTCTACTTCGGCAGGTTAGACGGGCCTATGCCTTCTGCGCCGCCCTTCGCCATTGCTTGCCTGATCCGACCCGCTCCGCCGACCATCGCCCGACGCCAGGGCGCCACTCCTTCGATCTCGATTTCCAGTGAGAAACTGAGGACCGTCCGAATCAGGACGATGAGACCCAGAATCACGACGTTCTCCAGCGTCGTGGCGACCGCAACGGTCCGCACGAGATCGGCGGCGACCAGGATCTCGATGCCAAGTAAGATGACGCCGCCGAAGGACTCGCGCAGCACTTGGTAGGCCTGACGACCATCGCCCGATCGACGGAAGGCACGGACCGCAAGCGTGAAACAGAACAACAGCCCAACCAACAGCACGAGGGCGCCGATCGCCTCGAACACTTGCGCCACGTGTTCCATGGCCTCGCTGAAGGTCATGGCAGGGGAGCCTACCGCTCTCTCGGGTGCCTGAAGGGTTGCTCAGACTGCTTACGCGGTCACGCTGTTGATCTTGATATCGCCACTTTCCAACAGGGAAGTATTCGGCGCATTACGCTCGGAGCCCTGCCGCTCATCACGCCTAGCCGCACAGCGTTCAGGCCGGAAGTCCTCATAATCCTCCGGTCGCGGGTTCAAGTCCCGCCCGCCCCACCAGCGGTCGACTTGGTCAGCGCTCCGTCTCCTAGCGAACGCGCGGCACGATTGTGATTTGCTACGGATCTGCTATCGCTGGTCATTTGAGGTTGCCTTCGCCGTAATCGAGATGCCCGATCGCGAGGATTGTTTCAAGGCGTCGCTGGAGAGCTGCGACGTGGCCGCAATTGCGCGCGGCTTGATTCGGGCCCATATTCGAGCAGCGCAAGCACACGGCGGCAAGGATCATCCGGCCGGTCCCGAAGCTGTTTGAGACGACCTCCAGCACGGCACAAATTCCCGCGTACGTGACGTGCTGTGTTTGCCTAGAGTGTCGGGAGCACCGGCGCGTCAGGATGGCCAGCAACAGCTAAATAGCAGTTCTTTCAATTGCAAATTCTCGGCACGTTGTTGGGCTACGCTATTTGATCCCTGCTAATTTCGCTGTCTGAACCTGATCGGACGTTCAAACTCGGGGGTTCAAAATTGCGCTTTCGCGCCCTTATCGTCGCCTGTTTCATAGCTGCTTCGACCCTTCTGGTCGCGACACCGGCTCAGGCAGCCCCCGCCACTGTCTACATCTACAAGCGGTATTTCGATTCCGCAGGCTCCGACGACCGTAGCACTCCAGCCTTACCGCCGAATACGTCGTGATCAAGAACGGCGACAATGTCGTTCACTCCATTTCCGGATGGACCGTGCACCAGAAAGGAAACACATGATGAGGCGACTGATCGCCGGGGCCGCCGGCTTCGCCCTGACGCTCGGGGGCGTCGCTCTCGCAGCAACCCCAGCACAGGCGCTCACCGGCGCACCATGCGACGACGGAGATGGCTGGAGCTGGTCGATTGCCAACCCAGCGCGCTACCAGGCGGGCCCCCACGAGGCTGTCGTCGGGCTGTCCGCCGCGATCCGCACCGTCACCATCAAGGCGCCCACCGGCTGCACTGTTGAGGCCGGGGACACCTGGCGTGTGTACAACGGCTATTTCAGCGCTGAGGGCACCTTCAACGCTGAGGAAGCGGCGGCCGGTAAGGACACTGACCGTGTCTCGGTCGAGGTGCCGACCTCCAATGGTGTGGCTGGCGATGAGATTCCGGTCAAGCTGAAAGTGAACGACTCCACAGCCGGAATCCCGGGCGTCTGGGATGTGGACGAGTCGAATGCCGGCTCGCTGGTGCTGCTGCGCCGCACGCTGTTCAAGTACAAGGGCGTCACCGATCGGATGAACTTCGCCGACGAGCCCTATATCTGCGGTGAGGCTGTCGAGGGTATGGCGCCGCTGCTTCGGGCATCGTGGACCTCCAAGCGGTACCTGGGTTATGCCGGTCGCACCGTCCGCATGGAGTACCGGCTGACCGACGGCCCCGACAGCGCCTGGGCCAACCGGTTCCTCTTCAGCGACCGAACCGACGACAGTGGCTATGTCGAGTTAATCGATTTCCTCGGTGGAGCAGAGGAGGGGCCCGGCGGGGTGCTGTCTGACGACGGTCCGCCTTGCGGTGGAACGATCGTCTTTCGAGGCCACTA
>JAICEV010000384.1 GCA_025923975.1 Propionibacteriaceae bacterium | reverse complement strand
TTTCTGCAGGTCAGCCTGATCCTCTTTTTCATCTCCCGGTTCGTCATGACCTGGCTGATGGGCTACTTCAGGGCCACGAAGCTGCTTGCGATCATGGCCAGCCTCGCCATTCTGCTCTGTCTCTACGCCGCGTTCTTCCCCGGCCTGTCCGGGGCGTGGGCGCTCGTCGGGGTGTCCGCCTGCCTGTCGCTGATGTTCCCCACGATCTACGGCGTGGCGCTGCACGGTCTCGGGGTGGACACCAAATTCGCAGCTGCCGGCCTGGTCATGGCGATCGTAGGCGGCGCCATCATGCCGCCAATCCAGGGCCTGCTGGCCGACCGGTTCGGTATCGGGCCGGCCTTCATCGTGGCCGCAGTCTGCTTCCTTGGCGTATTGGCCTACGCAATCTTTGACCTCAGATCGCACGACCGGTTCGCCGACATACCGGGGGAGCCGGAGGAAGAGCCGAAGATCTCGATGGCGGGCCACTGAGTCGGTGCGCACCTAACCTTCCCGTGGCCACACGCTGGAGCTTCGGCCTCCAAAGGCTTGTGCGGCTGACTCGCGGCCCCGAAACGTGAGCCGATGCCCACGAGCGAAGCCAGGCCTTATGTCCGGAGGGGATCCGTAGGAATTCAGGCTTTCTCGGCGATCAAATCGTCCACCTCGGCCGATGTCGGCGGCTGCGGCCCCTGTCGGGAGCAGACGATTGAAGCAGCGGCTGTGCCTCGTTCCAAGGAGGCTGCGAGCCCGAGATGGAGCTTCACGTAGCCATCCAAGAAGCCCGCCATGAACGTATCGCCCGCACCGACTGTGTCGACCACCTTGGTGGGGAAGCCCGGGACGCGTGTGATGGTTCCGCCTGGCTCGACGGCCGCTCCACCACCTGGACCGAGTGTGATCACCGCCAGCCCCAAGCCGTACTGTTCGACCCAACGTCCCGCCAGGTCAACTGGATCGGTGCCACCTTCGCCGGCGCCACTGCTGGCCGCCCTGGCGAGGAACTTGATGTCCTCGTCGCTTGCCTTGACGATTCCCTGACGTCGACCGACCACACGGAGCCAAGGCTGCACCTTGTTCCAGTACAGATCGGGATCGGCGATCACAGTCGGTCGCACGTTGATGTCGTATGAGATCCCCGCCCTCATGTCACGCATCCAATCGAGCAGCACCTCCGCACCCGGACTCACGATGCAGGACAACGACGCAATGTGCAGCCAGTCGTCGCGGTTCAGCTCCGGCAGATCGTCAACCTGCCAGCCGAAATTTGCCGTGTCGTTGAAGTGGAAGGTGTAGCTCGCCACACCCCCTTCATCCAGACTCACGACGGCAATCGAGGTGGCCTGTGAGGCCTCGGTGGCAAGATCAAGGTTGACGTTTGCTTCGAGGATGTGCTGGCGTAACTGACGACCGAAGGCGTCTCTCGAGATCCGACCCAGGAAATGCGTGTCGCATCCGAGCTTGCCAAGGGCGACCGCGGAATTCATCGGTCCGCCGGCCGACAGCGCCAGCCACGTCGAGCTGAAGGAGTCGCTGCTGGCCGTATCGGACTGAACCAGGTCAATCAGAGCCTCTCCACACACCACGAAGCGACTCATGGGGACAATCTAACAATCGCCTGTCTCCTGATCACGCGATGATCTGCTATCTGTGGTCCTGCGTTCGCGGATGATCGGCTGCGGGAAGGAGCATGATGAGGAACGGTCGAGCATGAAGGAGTCGAGCATGCCTGTGATTTTGTACGCCGAGTTCACCGCCAAGCCGGGCTCTGAAGCCGAGGTTGAGGCGCTCATCTCCGGCCTGGCCGAGAAGGTGCGACGCGAGCCAGGTAACACTGAGTTCACGGTCTACCGGGAACGCGAGAACCCGCGTGCATTCTTCGTCTTCGAGCAATATCTCGATGAGGCCAGTTTCGAAACCCACATCAGTGCTGATTACGGTCTGATGTTCAACCAGCAGCTCAGCAGCCTCATTGAAGAGGGCGAGTCACAGCTCACCTGGCTCACGAGATTCGACCCACCCTGACGTCAGATCCTCGGCAGTCGATGAGGCGCAACGGGTCCGGGCTCACGATGCCGGCACTCGATTCGCCTTGGGGGTCGAGTGCGAGGGGCAGGATGGGGGGCTCCCGGCTTGCATGAACGGTGCAGCGCATGCACCTCCGTGGACGCAACCTCTTGCGGTACACGAATTCGGTGACCCGGGTGTTGGCGTGGCCGACGAGGTGGGCGATGTCTTCGATCGGCATCCCTGAGCTTGACAGCAGCGAGACGAAGCTGTGCCGCAGCTCTCTTGGCGTCCAGACATCGGGTCCATCCCAGCCGCGGCGACGACGCGCCGGAAGGCTCTACGGACGTTTGCGGGGTCAAGCGGGGCCCGGTGGTTGGCGAGAACACGAGATCGAACTCTTCGAGCTGGCGTCCGCTTTCGGCACTCTGCTTCTCGACCAGATCGCGATGCTTTGTGCTTCTCCCCTCGAGGGAGGCCTGTCTTGTCTGCAACTGACCCACCAGCTGAGCTTGCTCAAGCAGGTCGTCGAGAACCTCGGCAATTCTCAATATCAGCGGGACGTGTCCCTCGCCTTCGAGGATCTGAAGCTGTGCGCCGGGGATGTGCTGACTGAGCCATACCGCATGCTCGGTCCCGACGTTGCGATCGTCCGCGCCGTGCCGCCTACGGACCAGCCCCCGATCGTGACGAACTCGCCAAGGCCAAGGTGGTTAAGAATGGCCTCGGCGTCAGCGGCGGCATCGGCAATAATTGCCTTGCTACCAGACTCCAGCCTTGTCGTAGAGAGGCCGCATCCGGGGCTGGAGTAGGAGATGCCCGAAGGCGCGCTGTGTAGCCGGCCGCTCGATAATCCCGAACGGCACTACGGCGCCGAGTGTCCAGTGGTGAAAGACCAAGGGATAGCCATCCGCCTGGCGCAGACCAATATTTCAACCTGGCGCCCATCGCCGGTAGGGATCAGGTACGTCTCGTGGTTGCTCATCATCTGGTGGCCAGCGTCCGGTCGGCGGGGGCGGGCATCGAGGCGCATCCGGGATCCGGAGTGCTGTCGCCGACGGTGCGGCGGATCAGCACCACGGCCAGCACGACCATCCAGGCGAAAGTGGTGTAGGCGTTGATCCGCTCGAACGCGCCGAGCCAAGGCGTCGGCTGGTTGTTCGCAAGTTCACTCATAAGAGGGCCCGTCAGCCCGGCGAACAGCATGATCACCACCAGGGACGCGATCGCGTAAAGCCGAAACCACCCGCGGATTGCGACCGCGGAGGCCGCCACCGCACCGAAGACGAACAGGCCGAACGCCATAGTCAAGACCTGGTGCATCGTGTCGTTGAACCCGGCCTCCATTCCCCGCGAGCTCATCGGGAAGAACGGATGCAGCGGCACCGTGACCACACCGGCGGCGACCATGAAGCCGGTCGTCCAACGCAGCGCCCGGCTGCTGCCGGCAGACAGCCACACACCCACACCGAACGCGATCCCGAGCAGGTTGTGCAGCGCGATCCAAGTCACCGCTAGTGGGCGGACCGGAGAGCCGTAAGCGACAGCTCGCTGATCGCTTGATCCTTGAAGCTGTAGCCCTCATATAACAGACCGGAAAGCAGGTCGCCGACGGCGTAGACCCCTACCGCCCCAATGCCGGCGATAAGCAGCCACTTTCGGCGCCGCCTCCCCGGCGAAGCGCGTTGGATGACCTCATCGCAGGAGTCGACGCTCGATAGTGCCGACATGACTGACCTCCTCTTGCATCGCTGTCAATACCAACTTCCGATTGCCCTTCGATATCCGAGTCTGCCTCCTGTGGTAACCGCAATCACCAGACCGATTGCCAGAATTGCCAGAAAGGATGTCAGCGTTGAAGCC
>JAICEV010000383.1 GCA_025923975.1 Propionibacteriaceae bacterium | reverse complement strand
GACGGCGACGACTGATGAGAAAATCCCGGAGCGGCTGCTGAGCCTGCGCGGCGGGGAACGGATGCTTACCGACCTGCGCCATCTCGGCCAGGCGCTGCATGCGGCGATGACGTCTGACCAGCTCGGCGTCGGTGCCCTCGTCGAGTGGCTCCGGGCACGGATCTCGGAGGCGCACAAGATCGGTATCTCCGAAGGCACGCGGCGACTGGAGACCGACGCAAGGGCGATCACGATCTTGACGGTGCATCGCAGCAAAGGCTTGGAGTTCCCGATCGTCTACCTGCCCGAGGCCTGGGATCGACATGCCGACAGCTCCGATGGGGGTCGGATCCTGCGGCTGCACGAGCCGACCGCGACCAGCAGCGGTGAGTGCGTGCTCGACGTCGGAGGTCGCTACGCCCCAGGCAGACCTGAGCGCTTTTCGCGCTATCGCGACGAAGAGTCGGGAGAAGACCTGAGGCTGCTGTATGTCGCCCTCACTCGAGCGAAATGCCAGGTCGTGACCTGGTGGGCGCCCTCATTCAACACACCGGCCTCAGCGCTGCAACGCTTCGCTTCTCGTAAGCCAGGTGACCCGGCGGCACCGCAAGCCAGCTACTTGCTGAATGGTGATCCTTTTTCCAGCCGCGAACTCGGTCCCGGATTCAGCGTAGAGACGATGACCCCGCGCGCACTCACGAGGTGGCAGCAGGTCATAGAGCCACGACCACCACTGCTTCGGGTACGAGGTTTTGACCGAGAGCTCGATCTGGAGTGGCGCCGGACCTCCTACTCCGCGCTCACCGCCGCCGCGCATGGTGCCGAGGCACCGGTGCCTGCGGTTTGGAGTGAACCGGAAATCACGCGGGAGGACGATGAGTCGGCCCAGGCGCGCTCCGAGCTGCTCGGAAGTCGCGCGCTCGCAGCTGATGAAACATCACAGACCGAACGCGGTCTGGGTGAGCCGTCGCCGATGCACGATCTTCCGTCAGGCGCTGAGTTCGGAACAGCCGTGCACGCGGTGTTCGAGCGTGTCGACCCAGCGGCAGCCGACCTTCCTGCAGCGCTACGTCACGCGTGCGCTGTGACTCTTGCACAAGGTCCAGCCAGCCCTCTGACGGCCGAGTCACTGGCCAGCGCGATGCTGCCGGCATTCCGTACGCCCCTTGGACCCCTCGCCGATGAGCGTCGGCTCTGTGACATTCCGCGCGCTGACCGGCTGGCCGAACTGAGCTTCGAGTATCCGCTCACCGGCGGTGAGCTCACGAACGCCGATGTCACCTTGGGCAGGGTCGGCCCACTGCTTCGCCGCCACGTGGCCCCTGGCGAGCCTTTGGCTGGCTATTCGGATTTTCTGGACGACCCAGCTCTCAATACGCAGGCGCTGCGCGGCTACCTCACCGGCAGCATTGATGCGGTGCTTCGCATCCGAGGCGCTGACGGGTCACCGCGCTACCTGGTCGTGGATTACAAGACGAATTGGCTGGGCAGTTTCGACGGAGAGGTCCTGAAGATCGGTGACTACACACCCGCGCGAATGGCCGAGGCCATGATCAGCGCTCACTACCCGCTCCAGGCATTGCTCTACGCCGTGGCCGTACACCGCATGCTGCGCTGGCGGCAACCGGACTACGATCCGGCAGTTCATCTGGGTGGTGTTCTGTACCTCTTCGTACGTGGGATGGCCGGTCCGGGTACACCGCGTGTGGATGGGATGCCGTGCGGGGTTTTCAGCTGGCGTCCAGCTCCGGCACTAGTCCTCGATCTGTCAGCGCTGCTGGATGGAGTGTTGTCATGACTACACACGTGCGTCCTGGCCCTATCGACTTGCGGCGCATTGCACCCGTCGAAGGGCGCGCTCCCACGGGCCTAGCCGGCACTTCGTCGAGATCTGCTGTGGTTGTCGCCGACCGCGATCTCGTGGTGCAGAGCGCCCGCGGTCTGCTTGCGGCGTTCAACAAGGCCGGGGTACTTAGTCCGGCAGACGTGCACACCGCCGAGGCAGTCTGCCGCATCGGTCGGGAGGCTGATGAGCGCATCCGGTTGGCCCTGGCCCTTACGGTCCGAGCGCTCCGCAATGGGTCGGTCTGTATCGATCTCCGGACGGTACATGCCACAGCCTTCAATGAGGCGGAGGCGGCCATCAACATCACCGAACTGCCCTGGCCGCAGCCCGACGAGTGGCTGGAGGCCTGCAAGGCAAGCCTGCTGGTAGCTGATGGGGCTGATCAGCCCGGCGGCCGCCCGCTGCGGCTGGCTGGCGGTCTGCTTTATCTGGAGCGGTACTGGCAGCAGGAGGAGCTGGTACGCGTAGAGCTGCAGCGGCGTTTTGCTGCCCCGCCGCCGGAGATCGACCATTTCCGGCTGGCAGCTGCCTTGGCGAGGCTTTTCGATCATGAAGGCCTAGCGACCGGCGAAGCTGACTATCAGCAGCTTGCCGCGGCCGTCAGCGCGCTTGGCCGCGTAAGCGTGCTCGCTGGTGGCCCAGGCACCGGCAAGACGACGACGGTGGCCAGGCTGCTGGCTCTGTTGCGAGATCAGCCGGGACCTACCCCGCGCATTGCCCTGGCTGCGCCAACAGGCAAGGCTGCCGCCCGTCTCGAGGAGGCCGTGCGTGCTGCCACCGCGAAGCTCAAGCTGGAAGATCAGCGTCGGATGGGCGACCTCAGCGCGTCGACATTGCATCGGCTGCTGGGCTGGCTGCCGTCACATCGCAGCCGCTTCCGCCATGACGCGACAAACCAGCTCCCGCACGACGTGGTCATCGTGGACGAGATGTCCATGGTCTCCCTCACCATGATGGCCCGGCTGCTCGAGGCAGTTCGATCGAGCGCCCGTCTGGTGCTGGTTGGCGATCCGGACCAGCTGTCTTCGGTCGAGGCTGGGGCGGTTATGGCTGACATTGCGCGAGCTCCTGGCAGGCCCGACCCGGAGCTGGCACGGCAGCTGGTCGAGCTCGGTCTTATCGCTGATGCTCAGAACGCGCCGGTGCACGGCGTTGTGCAACTGACCCACACCTGGCGGTTTGGCGGTGCCATCGGCGCGTTGGCGCGGGCGATCCGGGCTGCCGATGCTGATGCTGCGGTAGCAGTGCTCCGCTCGGGCGCAAGCGATGTGCAGTTCAGCGAAATTGATCTTGAATCGGCACCCGCGGAGGCTTCGGCACGAGCCTTGGCCGGCATTACAGCGCAGGTTCGCGCGGCAGCTGTCGCGATGCTCGATGCCGCGAGATTGGGAGATGTGGAGGGCGCGCTCGCGGCCCTTGACCGGCATCGGCTGTTGTGCGCCCACCGGCGCGGGCCGTACGGAGTGCTGCGTTGGGGTCTGGAGGTGGAGCGCTGGCTGGCGGAATCCATCCCCGGATATGGCGAGGACGGCGAGTGGTACGTAGGGCGGCCGTTGCTGGTTACCGACAATGACTACGAGATGTCTCTCTACAACGGAGATACCGGCGTGATCGTTCAGACATCCGCCGGCTTGCGTGCCGCTTTCGCGCGCGGTGCAACTCCGACTCTTTATCCACCGGTTCGGCTGGACGCCATCCAGACTGTGCATGCAATGACGGTGCACCGTGCGCAGGGCAGCCAGTTCGACACCGTGTCCTTCGTCGTGCCGCCGCCGGACTCTCCCCTGCTCACCCGCGAACTGCTCTACACCGCCGTCACGCGGGCACGGCGGCAGGTCAACCTGATCGGCTCCGAGGAAGCCATCCGGCGTGCCGTACTGCGTCCGGCAAACCGGGCCAGCGGACTGCGGCACCGACTTGCCGCAGGATCCGAGTTGTGAGCGGGAAAGGGGGGCCAAACAACCACACGCGGAGGCCCAACCGGGGAGGGGGGGGGGCCCCCGGGGGTGGAGGGGAGGAGAGTAGAATGGTGGGG
>JAICEV010000382.1 GCA_025923975.1 Propionibacteriaceae bacterium | reverse complement strand
GCACCGTGCACCGCACCCTCACTCTTCTCGTACGCGGTAAGCAGCGCGTCCTCGATCGCACTGGCCAGGACCTCGAACGGCAAGTCCTTCTCCCGCTCCATCAGCCGCAGCACGGAGATGTCGATGTCCATCTCAACCCTCCTCGTCCTCGCTGCGTGCCGCCTTCGGCCGATTCAGCTCGACCTGAACCTGCGCGCGGTCGACATCGACAAAACGAACCTCATAGGTCTCTCCGTTCAGATCGAGCCGTGCGCCGTCCTCAGTGCTCGAAACGATCCGGCCGGTGATTGTGTCCCCTTCGCCCAGTTGTACCGCGACCAAGCGCCCGATATTCCGCCGCCAGTGTCGGGGTAGCTCGAGGGGTCGGTTCACCCCCCGTGAGGTCACCTCGAGGGTGTACGGCGCGGCTCCGGTCACGTCCGCTCTGTCGAGTGCATCTGACGCCGCCGTACTCGCCTCCGCAATGTCATCCAGCAGCGGACCGGTGCCCTCAGGACCGTCGCCGTCGACCACAACACGCAGCAGCCGCCGCTTGCCTGCCGGAATGATCTCCACCGCTTCCAGCTCAAGACCGAACTGGGCAAAGATCGGGGTCAGCACACCAGTAATCTGGCTCTCTTTCATTGCGCTGTCCTTCGATCCGATTAGGCCCTTCGGTTGTGGCGGCGCCGATCGGGAAAACATCTCGCAGCGCGTGTGGGGCAGCATACCGTTCTGCTGAGGTACCGTCGGCAGGTGGCCGCCTCAGATGCACCCATGGGCTCCATTCCGCCAACGCAATGGAGCCGCCGGATGATCATCGGCTTGGGCCTCGCTGCTCCGACGCTGGCGGTCCCCTGGCTCGCCGGATGCGCCTCGGACAACCCGGCCGTCGACACTCCTGCACTTACGCCGAGCGCGCCGGCGCCGGCTGACACAGCAAGTGCTTCTGCGACTCCCAGTCCAACCGCCGCCGCATCGAACCCAGCGGCCGAACAGGCGGCGACGGAGCAGGCGCTCGCGGCCCTCGCCGCCGCAATTCTGGTCGGTCCCCATCGCAAGCAGCTTTCGAAAGATCGCCGGCAGTTGCTGACGTTCCTGCGTAACGCACATACAGCACACGCTGAGGCAATGACCACACCGCTACCAACCGCAGCCCCGGTCAAGATCGACAGGATGTCACTGAACAGCTCACTTGCCCTGTTGTCTCGGCGCGAGTCCTCGGCCGCCGGCCACTACCGACGGGCGGCGTTGAAGACCAAGGGGTCGGACGCGATGCTCTGGGGCTCACTGTCAGCCGCGGCCGGAAGCTTCGCCGCGGCGATTGGCTCCCCCAACCCACCCGCCACACGTCCAGTCGCGAATCGAGCGCCGGTCGAGGTTCTGCCCGAGGTTGCTGCAGTCCAGGAGTTGGTTGGACAACTGCACGCAATCGTCTATGGCTACCAGTTGGCGATCGGCAAACTGAAGATGCTGAGCAGACAACGCGCCAAGGCCGAGCGTGAACTGCTCGCCGAACGTGTCTTCCGGGATCAGCTGATCGCCTGGCTGCGGAAACGCTCTGCAGATGTCCCGGCCGCCGCGCCGGCGTACGTGCCGTCGGTTGTTCCGCGGAGTCCGGCGACGGCCGGCAAGTTGCTCATGCGTATGCAGATCGCGCTCCAGCCGTTCTGCGGGCTCTGGCTGGCAGCCGCTACAACTCAGCCAGATCGGCAGCAAGCGCTGACAGCGCTCACCAAAGCCATCAAGACCGCGCGCTCCTGGGGAGCCCCACTGGCGGCATGGCCGGGCTTTAGCAGTTGATCACTAGGTCAGCTGGACCACCACGTCGTACGCCAATTTGATGGTCAGAGCGGTGATGACAATGAGGAAGACCTTGCGGACGAACGAACTTCCCCTGCTGATCGCTGTCCGGGCACCTAGATAGCCACCCAACAGGTTGGCTGCACCCATGATCAGCCCCAGCCCCCACAGCACCGAACCGGCCAACCCAAAGACGACAATTGCCGACAGGTTGGTGACGAGATTGGCGATCTTGGCTGTCGCACTCGCTTCCAGGAATCCATAGCCAAGCACGATGACGAGCAAGATCACGAAGAAGGAGCCGGTCCCGGGCCCCAGGAACCCGTCGTAGGCGCCAACGACGAGACCGATCGAGGCAGTCAACCCGTAGTGTCTTCGTCCCGGATGCTTCCGCGTCGAGACCATGCCCAGTTGCGGCCGGCGCCAGACATAAATGCCTACTCCGATCAGCGCAAATAACACAATCGGAGTGAAGGCCTCTCTTGGCAGCAGCTTCGCCAGTGACGCCCCAACAGCTGATCCAACGGCTGAGGCTACGACCAGCGGTGTCACAGTCCGCCAGTCAAGCGGGATCCTGAGCGCGTACGTCAGCGAACTGGTCGCCGTCCCGCAAAACGAGGAGATCTTGTTTGTGCCCAGGATCACCGCCGGTGGCGTACTGCTTGGCAGCCCAATCAGCAGAGCCGGCAACTGGATCAGCCCGCCACCGCCGACTACGGCATCAACCCAACCCGCGACAAATGCCGCAAGGATCAGCGCCGCCAGTGACAGAGCGGAGAGGTCCGGCAAATGAAGGCCTTAGCCCAGCCGGGTTGGGCCATGCACGGCTGCGATGATCTCCCCGAGTGCATCCTCAACAAGGACCTCGGTCTGTTCCGCGCTGCCACGATCGCGCACTTCGATCACGCCGTTCGACAGGCCACGACCAACGATGACGATCGTTGGCATGCCCATGATTTCTGAGTCCGCGAACTTGACGCCCGGGCTGACCGCCCGGTCATCCAGCAGCACCGACACGCCCGCCTCGTCGAGCCGAACAGACAGATCGATAGCTGCGGTGATCACGGCTTCGTCTTTGCCGGCCGCCACTATGTGCACATCGAAAGGCGCCAGCTCACGCGGCCAACACAGTCCCTTTTGATCACAGGTCCCCTCGGCTACGGCAGCCACAGCCCGGGAGATGCCTACTCCGTAGGAGCCCATGGTGACTGTGACGAGCTTTCCGTTTTGATCAAGCACCTTGAGCCCAAGCGCCTCGGCGTATTTGCGCCCCAGTTGAAAGATGTGCCCCATCTCGATGCCGCGGGCGAGGGCCAGTGGGCCGGAGCCGTCAGGAGCCGGATCGCCTTCTCGAATCTCGGCGGCCTCGATGATGCCGTCGGGTGTGAAGTCGCGCCCGCACGTGAGGTCGAAGACATGCCGACCAGGCTCATTCGCCCCAGTCACCCAACGCGTTCCGGACACCACCCGAGGATCCACCAGATACCTGATCTTGGTAATGGATTCCTCGCCGAGCACAATCGCTGCCCGCTCACCAGCGCTGGCGAATCGAACCGGCCCGAGGTAGCCCTTCACGAGCTCGGGATATGCGACGAAATCCTCGTCGCTGAAAGGCTCGGGTTCGGCAGGCTCCAGCTGAGCTGCCAGCCGCCTCAGATCCAGCTCACGGTCCCCGGGCACACCGATCACGAGTGGGTGCCGGGAGCCATCGACCTCGGTGATCATCAGCACCACGTTTTTCAGGGTGTCACTGGCCTGCCAGGGTCGGTCGGGCCGGGGGAAGCGAGCGTTGGCCAGATCGACAAGGGTCTCGATGGTCGGGGTATCCGGGGTGTCCTCCACATGGGCGCTCGGTGCATCGTGGTACGGCAGCGCGGCAGGAGGCGTGATGCGGACGGCTTCCACGTTGGCCGCGTAGCCGCCAGGTGACCGTACGAAGGTGTCCTCACCATTTTCGGCGATGGCCAGAAACTCCTCACTTGCTGAGCCGCCCATCGCCCCTGACATTGCGTGCACGATGACGTACTCGAAGCCAAGCCGGTTGAAGATCTTGATGTAGGCATCGCGATGGGCCGCGTACGACTT
>JAICEV010000381.1 GCA_025923975.1 Propionibacteriaceae bacterium | reverse complement strand
ACCGTTGCGGTACTGGTCTCGACCTACTACTGAGACCAGCGGCAGCATCCGAAATGAAGCCTTCCAGAGAAATGCGGGCGGATCAGTGGTGAAGTACTGCTCGGCCTCGTACGGCAGCCACCCCCGGCTGTCCATCTGGAATTCGCCGTGCTGCCGGAGACGGACCGTTGTCGGCCGCTGCGTGCCAACAACCTGCGAGTAGCGCAACCAGCGCCTGACCGCCTCGGGTAAACGCTCCAGATCGCGCTCACTGACACTGGTTGAGGCGGCTGGGCGCGCAGCATTAAGTAATGCATCGATCTCGCGTGCCATACGCCGCTCGTTGATGACGTGGCCAACAAGCGCGGTGGCGGCGCCGAGCCCGAGCAAGCCAAGGAACGCTCCAGCAACGATGATCAAACGCTTTACACCTGCCCGGAACTGCTCAATTAAGGCCCGTACGCATATGGTTCACTGTTCTGTCAGAACCACTTTATGGTGACCCCTTAGGTGGGAGACGACTCCTTATGCCGAAGACCCCCCTCTCCTATCGCGTCGTAGAGATCCCACCGGCACGGCGCAACACTCACAACTACCTCGACCTCTACTGGTGGAAACACAGCATCTACGCCCTCCTGGAGGTAGACGTAACCGCTGCCCGGCAGTTCATCGAGGAGTATGAGGCGCAGACGGGCGAGGCATTGTCGTTTACCGGCTACCTGGCCTACTGCCTCGGGCGTGCTGTCGATGAGGACAAGTCGGTGCAGGCGTACCCGAAAGGCCGTAAGCACCTTGTGATCTTTGACGACGTCGACGTCTTCCTGCCGGTCGAGCGCGAGCTGGGTGGTGGAGCTCACGCCGCGATTCCGTACATCATCCGTGGCGCCAACAACAAGTCGTACCTAGAAATCCATCGCGAGATTCGCGGGTTCCAGACCCAGCCCGTCCAGCCGGGCGGGGGAATGCCCGCGGCGTTCCGGATCATGATGTCAGCGCCGTGGCCGCTGCCGCGGCTGTTCATCCGGCTGATTCGCGCCGTCAGCCGCCGCGATCCCACACGTTCGGTGACAGCGGCGGGCACAGTCGGTGTGACAGCACTCGGCATGGCCGGTCGCGGCGGGGGTTGGGGACTGGCGCCGGCCGGACAATCCGTCCTGCTGATCGTGGGCGGCATCGCTCGCAAGCCAGCCGTCATCGACGAGCGTGTCGAGCCCCGCCACATGCTCGACCTGACAGTCGCCTTCGACCACGATGTCGTAGACGGCGCACCAGCAGCGCGTTTCGTGAAACGACTGGTAGAACTCATCGAGAGCGGATACGGGCTGGAGGAGGCGAGACGAGATGCTCCTGCCCCACCGCCGGTCCGGGCTGACTGATCCTGGGCCGAGCGCACGGCTACCTGACCGGCACTGGCTGTGTCACCACGGCTTGTCAGACGCCAGGCCCGTTACAGGACCAATGCCCCTATGCACGCTGCTGCTTACTGATCCAAAGTGGACTCTGGAGGTGCAGAGATGAAGATCACGATCGTCTACGAGAGCATGTTCGGCAACACCCATGAAGTCGCCGGGGCAATCGGCGACGGAGTACGGAGCGCACAGCCGGACGCCGACGTGGAATGCGTGCCAGTTGCGGAAGCGGTGCCAGAGCTGATCAAATCCACCGACCTGCTGGTCGTCGGCGGCCCTACTCATATCCGCGGCATGACGTCAGGTTTCAGCCGCAAGATGGGTGTCAGCGGGGAAGAGAAGGCTGAAGCCAAAGGCGAGCCGACCCATGAGATGGAAGAGGATGCCGAAGGCCCCGGGGTCCGGGAATGGTTCGACGTTCTACCGGAGGTTAAGAACGGAGGCCAAGCCGCGGCCTTCGATACCCGCCTTCCGTCGCCAATGGCGGGCGGTGCAGCCCGCGGGATTGCCCGCCGATTGCGTAAGCACGGCTATCACCTGGTGAGCGACCCAGAGGGGTTTGTCCTTGATGACGCGTACGGGCCGATGCGCTCGGGCGAGATCGAGCGAGCGAAGGAGTGGGGAGCTCAGCTGGTCCGGGCGGCCGTACGACCATCGAGCTGAGCCGATAACTGGCAGCGCAGCTAACAGGCGCGCGCTGTCCCGACGTTTGCTGCAACAAGACGGCAAACAGGTGTCGAAATGCGCTGGGAGGCACCCTTTAGCCGTCCTAGGACGCGAAACGCGGGCCGATACGTGGTCGTGAGGCACCCGGGCGCCCCCGGACGAGGCCGAGCATCGTGATTCCGGGCACGACGTCCCCCTATACCTACTTGAGCGCTTGAGGTTCAGCCACTGGTGCAGAACACACGCGGAGCCGAACGACTCGGCTCGCTGCTTGACGCCTCGCAGCATGTCTCGTGACATCACAAAGTCAGCAGGAACGATGAAGAGTTGGCCGCCAAGGGTGAACCACCATGGTGCCGTAATCCATCTGGATCGAAACAGGAAGCGAGTCCGCTGGCCATCGTCGATTGGGGTGAGGAAGAAAGCCCACGACCAGTCAAGTGTCGCTTTGTGCTTCTCTCTCCAGCTCGCCGGTAGATGGGACGTCGAGTGCAGTGTCAAGGCCCTCTGCGGCTCGAGGCGCTCAACGATGAAGCCGCACTTGGTTTCAGGCGCTCCATCTGGGATGAAGTCGCCGAGATTGATCTCCTGCAATCCTGGGATGATCCGGTTTGCACTGGGCCAGTTCGCCGGAAACAGCAGCTTGTCGACCCAACGAGCCGTGTACCAGCTGGCCCGATGCCAGCCCATCTGCACCAGCCACGGCCAAACGGCTTCCGGAGGCGCGTTGATGGTGATGGCGTGATTTGTCACCACCCGCGGATTCGGCACTATCTCGTCCCCGGGAATCGACATGCGGCGTTCTTCGGGCGTGGATCCGTAGGTTCGGCCGAGACGTATCAGTCCCAGTTCGGCTACCGTAGCCGCGCTCAATAGGACTGCACCAGCTCCAACGGCCCTTTTGCGGCGCAGGTCAGACCCCTCCATCTCCTCGCTCAGGTGTTGTCATTTTCGTCCAACTGCAGTCGAAGTAGATCAGCGGCGGCCTGTTGTCAGAACTGATCAGGGTGGCCGCTTGTAGACGACCCGACTTGCTGGTTTGGCCCGGTGAAGGTTGACGGAGGCATTTGCTGCGGAGCACCGCCAGCCTGTGGCGGTGCATTCGCCTCCTCCTTGGCCTTGACCCCATCTGGGCCGGCAATCACATAGGCAACCGTGGCAATAAAGACCAGGCCTAGCAAGCCGACGACGAGCAGCACCACGAACCAGGTCTTGTCGGGCAGCTGTGCTGTGTTTAGCACGGCACCGATCCAGGCCACGAAGTGCACTACTGCGGCAAACAGCAAGAGCAGCATCGCCAGCCCCATCAGGCCGAGCAGGGTCCACGGCAAAACCCCGGACTTGACCCCGGTCACATCGGGTCCGCTCATGATGAAGATGTCATTGCTGATCGCCAGGGCAAATGTGATGCCCATCAACACCAATCCGGCAACCAGCCCGATGATGCTGCCCCAGAACAGCTTGACGACTAGCGATTTGGTCATATCAACCACCTCCGAATACCCAGACTGCCCGCTTCCCTTTCCGAAGGGCAGGGACGATGGTCCTCAATTACTCGCCGAAATGCCGCTTGTGAGCTTTGTGCCCCGCGCCAAGGACCAAGGTCTCTGACTCGCCATGCCAATTCCTCATAGCGTCAAGATGGAGTCCTTCTTTGGAGGCACCATGACTTCCATTCCCCGGCATTCGGGTGACAGCGTGACCCGGCACGGCGAAATGTCAATGCGATCTCTCGGGCCGTTTTTGGCAATCGCCTTCGGCCTCGCCTGGGGCCTGCTTGCGCTGATGATCCTCTTCACGAGCCAGGTTGAGGCGGTGT